>NZ_JBFBNW010000023.1:0-125281 GCF_040683955.1 Streptomyces sp. NPDC093111
GGTGTCCGGACTGCGACCTTCACTTCGCTGCGCTCGTTACGGGCGCCGCCACGTCCGGACACCCCCTACCCCCGCTCCGGCACCGGCCCCCTCCCCGCCGTCGTCGTCTCAACCGTGTGCGCCCTACCTCTGCCTCATGTGTCTTCGCGCAGGGCCGCCAGGCGTTCTCGGGCTTCTGTCAGGTCCTCGTCGGTGGGTGCGTCGTCCTGGGTGAGCTTGCGGCGCCAGTAGCCCGCGAAGTCGATGGCCCGGCGGTCGATGTCGCGTTCCTCTACGAGGTGGCGGCGCAGGGCGCGTACGGTTCCTGCCTCGCCGGCCAGCCAGGCGTACGGCCGTCCGGCGGGGAAGTCGGCCGCCCGTACCGCGTCCTCCGGGGAGGCGTCGCCGTGCAGCCAGTGCACCGTGAGCCGGCCCCGGGTGGGGAGCGGCTGCTCCTCGGCGGTGTCGGCGACCTGGATGTACGCGAGGGCGCGGTGGCCGGGTGGCAGGGCCGCGACGAGCGTGGCCAGGGCGGGGAGCGCGCAGGCGTCGGCCACGAGGAGGGTCCAGTCGCGCCGGGCGGGGTCGACGGGCGGGGCGAAGTGGTCCGACGGGCCGAACATGCCGAGGACGTCCCCCACGCGGGCGTCCCGAGCCCAGCGGGTGGCGGGGCCGTCGCCGCCGTCGCCGTGGAGGAGGAAGTCGATGTCGACCGTGGCGGCCGACGGGTCGTGGGCGCGCAGGGTGTAGCTGCGCATCCAGGGGCGCCGGTCCTCCGGGATCGCGGCGTACGCGGCGTACCAGCGCATGACGTCGCCGTCCGGGTCCGGGGCGGGAAGTACGGGCTCGGACCCGGACGGGCGCGGGAAGTACAGCTTGACCTGCCGGTCGGGGCCCGCGAGCGGTGCGCCGGCCAGGGAGGGGTCGCCGAGGGTGACGCGGGCCATCCTCGGGGTGATGCGGCGGACGGCGGTGACCGTCACGCGGCGCAGGGGCAGGGGCGGGGCGGTGGGGTGTGCGGGGGGTGGTGTCGCCATGAGGGCTCCTGGGGTGATGTGGGTGTGGCCTCACCCTCCTGGTCTGCGTCGACACGGCACCGACATGCCGTCGACACGGGGGTGCGCCCGGATGCGGGAGCGGGGGGCGGACACGAGAATGGCGAGTGCCTGCAGAACATGAGGAGGCGGCATGAACGGTGAGACCGACAAGACGTCCCGGGGGGACATCCCGACGCCCGACAGGCTGCTGCACGCCGGGTCGGAGGGCGAGTTCTCGGCCGAGGACGTGTGCCTCGCGTCCGGCCGGGACGTGAATCCGAAGAACCTCGCCTGGGCCGAGCGGCGGATGGCCGAGAAGGGGCGCGCGTCGCTCGACGAACTGCTCCCCTGAGCGGCGTGCGGTAGCCGGGGCGCCGCGGTCGGCCGCCGCGAGGTGAGGTGGCCGGGCGGCGCCCGGTGCGCGTACCGGACAGGTGCAAGACCCTTCCCCATTTGTGGAACACGTTCTACCGTGGCGCCGCACCGCGCGGAGACCGATCCAGGGGAGACGACGCCATGCACCTCGAGTACACGCCCGCCCAGCACAGCCTGCGCGCCGAGCTGCGTGCGTACTTCGCCGAGCTCGTCCCCGAGGACGTCCACGCCCGTTACGCCGACCCCGCCGCGCAGAAGCGCTTCTACCGCGAGACGGTGCGACGCCTGGGCACGGACGGCTGGCTGGGCGTCGGCTGGCCCACCGAGTACGGCGGGCGCGGGCTGAGCCCCATGGAGCAGTTCATCTTCTTCGACGAGGCCGCGCAGGCGGGCGTGCCGCTGCCGTTGATGGCGCTGAACACGGTCGGGCCGACGATCATGCGGTTCGGCACGGAGGAGCAGAAGGCGTACTTCCTGCCCAGGATCCTCTCCGGGGAGATCGACTTCGCCATCGGCTACAGCGAGCCGGACGCGGGCACCGACCTCGCCGCGCTCAAGACGCGCGCGGTGCGCGAGGGCGACGAGACCGGCGGGCACTACACGGTCGACGGGCAGAAGATCTGGACCACCAACGGCGACACCGCCGACTGGGTCTGGCTCGCCGTCCGCACGGACCCGGCCGCGCCGCCGCACAAGGGCATCACCATGCTGCTGGTGCCCACGAGCGACCCCGGCTACTCCTGCACCCTGATCAACACCCTCGCCTCGCACGACACCACCGCGAGCTACTACGAGAACGTCCGCGTCCCCTGCTCCCACCGGGTCGGCGAGGAGAACAAGGGCTGGCGCCTGATCACCAACCAGCTCAACCACGAGCGGGTCACCCTCGCGGCCCACGGCACCATGGCGATCCGCGCCCTCCACGACGTCCAGCGCTGGGCCGCCGACACCAAGCTGGCCGACGGCCGCCGCGTCCTGGACCTCGGCTGGGTCCGCCGCACCCTGGCCCGCACCCACACCCGCCTCGACGCGATGAAGCTCCTCAACTGGCAGATGGTGAACGCCGTCCAGAACGGCACCCTCACCCCCCAGGACGCCTCCGCCGTCAAGGTCTACGGCTCCGAGGCCCGCCGCGACGCCTACGCCTGGCTCATGGAGGTCACCGGCGCCGCCGGCGCCCTCAAGGAGGGCTCCGCGGGCGCCGTCCTCCACGGCGAACTCGAACGCGGCTACCGCTCGGCCGTCATCTTCACCTTCGGCGGCGGCAACAACGAGATCCAGCGCGAGATCATCTCCTGGATCGGCCTGGGCATGCCCCGCGTCCGCCGCTGACCCTCTGTGACGAGGCTCTTTAGTTGGCATGAAGCGGGATAGTTGGCACTGGGCGGAGCGCGTGGCTTGTTGGCGTCCCGCGCCCGCTGACCTGCTCATTCCTCAGGGCCAGCGTAACTGGGCCGTACGGGGGCTGCGGCGGCGACCGATACTGAGGTCGCCGGCGTCCTGGATGTTGCACTGCGTCAGCCCGATCCCCCGGGCGCCCTCGCCGCCCATCTGTGTCAGGCGATGGTGGCCGACGTCGTGTACGTGGCCAACGCCGACGAGAACGCACGGACGACGGTTGTACTGCACCTGGACGGACTCGTCGCAGTCCTGTGGCTGGCCGAGCGGCACTCCGCCCTGGCTCAACCTCCAACTGTGCACTCCGTAGTGGAGTTGTGGCCCCTGCTGCTCGCCGGGCCGCAGGCACTGTTTGTCCCGGGCGAGATCGCGATCCTGCTGTCCTTCATTGCCGTACGGCACGGGAGGCTGCTGACCAGGTCGATGGGGATCTGGCGGGGTCCGGTAGGGGAGTGGGCGTCGGCCGGGCCGAACATGTTCATGCCGTATGGGGATCGATGTGGCGGTTTCCGGCAAGGAACTCCAGCTCTGGCTCGTGCAGCACCGGTGCTTTCAATGCGGCAGCTTCCGCAATCCCTCGACAAGCCCGTTCACGCTCGGTTCTGGCGATGGCTCTTGCGAAATCCAGCCGTTTTCGTCGATGGCGTGTTTCCAGTACGTGGGGAGGACCCTGTCGTTAGGCAGGTCGCTTCCTGCTGCAGCACCGGGGAGTCCTTTCTTGGCCAAACTGTCCCAAGTGAGGTTTTCGGGACACCTGCGCTGTCCATGCTTCTGCCCGGGCTGGCAGGTGGACGACCTGTCTGACACAAAGGGGGACGGCCGGTGGCGGTCGAGTCGACGGAGACTGCGTGGCGGATTCAGGCGGCTGTTGCGGATTTGACAGCCAAGGCTGATTCGAAGGCCTCGTTTGCACTGACCATGCAATCCGCGGCCTTGGCGGCCTTAGGACTGCTGGCGAGTTCCCAACGAGCGGCGGGTGACCTCGACTCGGGCGCATCACGGCTGCTGCTTTGGTGCGGCGTCTTACTCATGGTGGGCGGAGCCAGCTGCGCTGCCTGGGCTATCTCGCCGAACCTCCGAAAGGAGCGGCGGGGGCCGGAACGCGACGACGACTTCCTGTACTTCGGGCATGTTCGGCACCTGGATCCGGCGGAGCTCGAAGAAGTCCTCCGGAACAAAGATCCGCTGCCACCGCTGTCCCGGCAACTGGTGGTGATGAGCGAGATCGCCTGGACCAAGCACCGCCGCGTGCAGTGGTCGCTCGCGTTGGCAGTCGCGGGCTGCACCGCCTTCGCTCTCGCGACCGTGGTCGGATGACACACCAGGAAGGCAGGACGCTGATGAACTTCTGCTCCCTGGTATCCGCCGACGTATGGCGCGACCTTGTGGAACGAGGGCGTCGGCGAACGTTCCGGCGTGGATCCGTGCTGCTGCGAGAAGGGGAGTCGCCGGACTCCGTGATCGCACTGGTCGACGGCCTGGTGAAGGTGACGCAGATCAATGAGTGCGGGGACGAACTGACGCTGACGCTGCGAGGACCAGGCGAAGTGCTCGGGGAAATAGGTGCCTTACTCGGGCGACCACGCTCGGCCACCGTCACCGCAGTCCGTCCGTGTACAGGCTATGTTCTGCCGGCCCACGCCTTCCGCGGCTACATAGAGCGTCATCGCCTGGAGGCGGTGGTGTACCAGCTGACCGTAGAGCGGCTCAACAGCCACGAACGCCTGCGAGCGGACCTCGCGCACCTGCCACGCGTGGCGCGCATGGCTCGAATCGTCAGTCACCTCGCAGACGAAATCGGCCACCCGCACGGCGAGGACGGCCTGGTCGTCGAGTTGGGCATGGTCCGCACAGAGTTGGCCACCATGGCGGCCATGAGCCGCTCATCAGCACTTGACGCTCTCAGCCGACTGCAGGCGGCCGGTGTCCTCACACTCGGCCGCCGGAACCTGGTCATCAACGATGTCGCCCACCTCAGGGCAGCCGCCCGGGACGAGAAGCAGCTTCCGGGCGGCATCGGCTGCCAGGGCGACGCACCTGGCATGTGACTCAGCGCACGCTCGTACCGTCCAGTCCTGGACCATCTCGTCCCTGCTGCTCCACGAAGGTCGTGTCAGCCGCGATATCGCGGCTGACACCCGACGAGAGGAGCGGCACATGTTGCCGTCTTGGGAGCCGTTGTGGCCCTACCGGGCCGTACTGGCGGTGGACGCCCGCAATTTCAGTGCGCTGGACAGCAAGGGCATGCAGCAAGTGAACGCCGACATCGTGCCGTTGCTGTCCGAGGCGCTCAGCGCCAGCAACGTGAGCGCTCAGTGGCAGCTGCGGGTGTTCGGCCAGCATGCCGGAGACAGCTACGTCGCCGGCATGGACCCAGAGGTGTTGCCCGCGCTGGTGGGCTGCTTCCCCGGTGCCCTGAGGCAGGCTCTGGGGCGTCGACGCGCGGAAAGCCCCGCCAGTGCCCCCCTGCAGCTCAGGGTCAGCATCCACGTCGGCCCCCTGCCACACACTGGGCTGGGCGTACCGATGGTGCACACCCACCGGCTCCTGGACGACGACGCGCTGCGCACCCTGCTGAACCGAGCGAACCCGGAGATCACCAACACCGCGGTGATCATCTCGCAACGCGTCTACGAGGACGTTTTCGAAAGCGGCTGCGTCAACGGCGATATCCTGCCTGACCAGTTCATGCGGCACCTGGTGAAGGTGAAGAAGTTCCAGCAGCCGGCCTATGTCCATATTCCCGGCTTCGACTGGCGGCTCGCGGACCCGGACATCTTCGAACCCCTCGACACCACGGATGCGGCCACTGAGCAGCCGGCACCTGCGCCCGGAGCATCCCCTCAGCTGGCTTCCACGGCCCCGGGCACGGTCAGCTTCAGTCACACGGGTGAGCACGGCATCCAGGCCTACAACCACTTCGGCGCCGGGCGGGGGCAGTGATGATCGACGACGAGCAAGGCCAGCGAGAAGGCACGGAGACCACGTTGTCATCGGCGGAGCCACCGCCGGTGGAGCCCGTCGAGCCGAACGAGCCCGCAAGCTCCCCTCCATCGCCAGAGGGTGGCGAGCCGAACGGCCAGCCGCAGTCCAGCTCCGTGCGCTTCAGTCACTCCGGTGAGCACGGCATCCAGGCGTACAACCTGCACCTGAACGGTGATCAGGCGATCCCCGTCCCCATCACCGAGAGCGACGCCGACTACAAGGCGAGCCAGGACGGCCGGTTCGTCCCGCCGCGCAACACAGACCAGTGGGAGGCCGCTTCCAAACTGCTGGACGAATACGGAGTCATCGTGCTCTGCGCAGCCCAGGGCAATGGCCGGCGCACGGCTGCCATACGCCTGCTAAGTACCGTGACCAGCCCTCCGCCGGCCCTCTTCGACCTCGACCCGGAATGGTCCAAGCCCTCGGTCCGCCCGCTGCCGAAAGAGGCGGGGATGGGATGCATCCTCGATCTCTCCGACCTTGCGGAGCAACCTGGCGAGCGGCTGGGCACCGACCTGGTCAGCTACGGGGCGGAGCTGCGCAAGAACAACTCCTTCCTCGTCATCCTGGCCACGCCCGCCGACTGGTACGGCCACTGGGCCGAACCAACGCTGCCCTTCACCGCCCGGCTGGAGTCTCCCGACGCGCGCGCCCTCGTCACAGCGGAATTCCGGGCGAACTACCACGGCGATCGTGTGACGTGGTTGGACAGGACGGAGTTCGCCGGCATCTGGAAGGCCAACCCGTCCGCGCGCGCCGCGTGGCGCCTGGCCGACCGACTGCTCCGGGCGTCCGGCCCGGAGCAGATCCAGACGATCGTCGATGAGTTCGGCGACTGGCACAGGGAAGTCGAGAAACTCCTCAGCAGGAATCGGACAATGGGGGGCGACGCGCAGCTGCTGTCCACCCGGGTCACGGTCTGGGCCGGCGCCCTGCTGCACGGAGGACAGCGCAGGTCCGTCATCAAGGCAGCCGATGACCTTCTGACCCGGCTCGGGCTCGAACGCCACCCTGTCAACGTTCTGGCCGACGCCACCACATCGAGCCGCCTGGACGCCGCGGAGATTACTCGCGACGGAGACCGGGCCTTCCACGACACGCAGAAAGAAGGTCTGCCCGCCGCCATCCTGCGTCACCTTTGGGACGAGTTCCCCACCCAGCACGATCTCCTGCGCAGGTGGGCCATCGGCATCGCCGCAGACCGGACCGTCCCGGAAGAGGACGCCCGGTTGATCACCACCGCGCTGTGGAAACTGGCGGCGCACCGCCACGACCGGGCCATCCTCGACGGACTGGCGAGCGACCTCAAGGGCCCCCGGAGGGTCCTGGCCGTCGAAGCCCTTACCAAAGCAGCCGGGGACGCCGAGTTCGGTCGCTACGTCAGGGACCGTCTGCGCCAGTGGATGGACGCCAAGAACCCTTCGGACGACAAAGTGGACCTCGTCATCGAGATCTGCGCAGGCACCTGGGGAATCCAACAGCCGACCCTCGCCCTGACACGGCTGGGCAAAGCTGCAGGCCACAAGACGTTCGGCTCCGCAACCGTCGTCAATGCCTTCCAGCAACTCGCGCTGCAACGACCAGACGATGTGCGCAAGGCCGTCGACCAATGGCTCACCGACCTTGAAAGCCGGCCCGTCGACGAACCCCTGCGCCGCCAGACTCTCGGATCCTTCCTCGCCCTCGTCTCCAGCGACGGGGGAACAGACCTGATCCTGAACAACACACGCGACACCGAAGCTCGGCTGCGCATCATCCACGCATGGCAGAAACTGCTGTGTATCGACGACGCCGTGGACGCGGTCGTCAGGCAACTGTCGCGATGGCATGAGCGATTCCAAGAGAACCCTGACCGCCGGGAAGCCGTGATGGACGTCCTCGCCGACATCTTCGCCCCACCCAGTCTCCGCCCCGGTCTCGACCGGCTCATGGTGACGGAAGAAGCGGCCATCCTCCCCTTCTGGCGCGAGGTCCTGGTGTTGGCTGCCAACCGTTACCAGGCCTCCAAGGAGGCATCGACCCCTTGACGACCGACGGACCCCGCCCGTGGTGGAACCGCCGGCGCAGTCGGATCCGGGCCCAGTGGCCCACACGCCTGCCCGGCATCCGCTTCTGCGCCCGCGGCACCCTCACCTACCAGGCACACGCCAACATCAAGGCTGGCGGCACAGCCACCGCCCGAGCCGCCGCACGACTCGCCCTGGACGAACTCGGCCGCGGCATCACCCAGAACCACATGCCCGAACAGCTCACCACCGCACAAGAAAGCCTCACACTCGCCGCGGCGCACTGGCACACCCCCAAGGACGCACCAGGCCTCTGGCTGAAGGCACGCATCACCCTGCTGCTCACCGAGCAAGACCAGAACCGGGCCCAGAGATACCAAGACGCCATACGCGAGGTGACACTCCAGCTCGCGCAGGAACACGAACGCCGAGAACGGTTCAGGCAAGCGGTGTTCAACAGCCCGGACGCCACGCGCATCTGGTGGCTCGACCGTCACCTGGACGCTCTGGAATCCCTCGACTGGGACCTCTTCAAGGAGAAGATCCTCCCCCTCGTCGGCGCGGCCGACGACATCCAGTCCAATGCCGAACGCATCGCCCACACCCTCCTGTACGTCTGGGAGAAGCTGGGCAATGACCCAGGACAGCACGCCCGCTTCACCACCACCGTCCGCACCGTCCTGGACCAGATGGGATGGAACGACGCGCTTGCCTGGACGGCACTGGGCGAGCCGTCAGCGGCTGATTCGACCGAGAGCGTCCGCGATGATGGCGCAGAGCCGCACCCTGTCGCCGAGGCGGGCACGGCCCGATGAAGCTTTCCGTCCTGCGCTGGCTGTTCGACCCGGCAACCAGCCTTCTGGCCCTGCGGCTTCGTGCTCAAGAAAGCGGCCGTATGTCCTACGACACGTCCTGGCGGCTGGCCCGGGTGACCCGCCACCCCGACGAAATGGTGTACCGGCACCACGGCCATCTCGCCGAGGACTCCGGCGACGAAAGGTAGTGGTCGGGTCGCCCGAGGGAGTCTCACCCCGGGGCGACCCGACCACTGGCGCGAGCGCTGCGGCTTGCCGTCAGCACAACCTCTCGCCTTGTAGGCACACGGCGATGTGGCTGCCGCGTTCATATCAAGGCTGTCTCCGCCGAAGATTCCTGGCCCCGCTATGGCGACACACGCCTCATGACCTGCGCTGTACCAAAGTGCCAACTATTTCGCTGATTCTGCGGCTCCGACTACTCATGCTACTTGGCATCAGTGCAGGTCGTGAACGTGCCTGGCGTCAGCTAGCGAGCCCGGTCACACCCTCAGCGGAACGCGTGGACCACCTGGATCGTGCCCACGATGTGCGCGTTGAAAGTGTCCAACTCCTCCGCCGGAACCCACAGTTCGAGGATGGTCCGGCCGCCCGCCTGCTGTACGGGGTAGCGGCTGAGGAACTCCGACTCGACCTCGAAGCGGGTGACGTAGCCGGCTCCATCGTGGGGCACGTTCCAGTCCCGCGCGATCCTGATCGCGTAGTCCTCGTTGAGGACCGGGTAGAAGATCGGCTGCTCGGGGAGCCGGGGCGGCCAGGCGCGCCAGTCCAGGGTGCGGACCAGGTCCAGCTCCTTGGGGCCCGTGGGGCGCCACAGGGTCGTCGTCGGAGGCTGCCGGCCGGTCATCTCGCGTGTCCTTGTTCTCGCGGAAGGGGGCCCGGGAAGGGGCTCGGAGAACGGACGTTATCTCGGGGGTGGGGGCGGGGCCAGCGAGTTTATGGGGCGGGGCGGCGGCGTGAGTGTGTACGGCGCCGCCCCTCGGGTTCAGTCGAGGCAGAACTCGTTGCCCTCGATGTCCAGCATCACGATGCAGGACTCGTTCTCCTCGTCGGCGAGCAGGACGCGGTGCTGTTCCGCGCCCAGGGCCACCAGACGGGCGCTCTCGGCCTGGAGGGTGCTCAGTCGCTCGTCGCCCACCAGGCCGATGCCGGCGCGTACGCACAGGTGCACCCTGTTCTTCACGACCTTGCCCTCGGGGACGCGCTGGAACAGCAGGCGCGGGCCCACGCCGGACGGGTCGCTGCAGGAGAACCACTTCAGAGGCTCCTTGGGCTCAGGAGACGCGTGGTACGCCTCCCACGTGTCGAAGCCCTTCGGCGCGGGCTCGATGACGTACCCCATCACCTCGCACCAGAACCGGGCCAGGCGCTCGGGGTCAGCGCAGTCGAAGGTGACCTGGAACTTCTTGATCGTTGCCATCCCGCCACGGTAGCAAAAGGTGTTTTGCTCATGTCACCCTCAGCGGGGGAGGGTTGGCGGGCCGCAGGCCCGGACGCTTCGTCGTGGGGGACCACCGCCACCGGCGCCACGCTGTGGTGCGTCACCGCGTGGGCCACGCCGCCGAGCACCGACCGCCCGGTGCGCCGGCCGACCGCGACCCGCGCCGCTGGCCCCACCAACGCGCGCGGGACGCCCGGCGGTGTTCTCCTGAAGATGAGGAGGGGACCCACCCCAGAGGCGCGGGGAAGCGGTCTCGTGCCGCGCACCGCGCAATCAGGATCCGCGAGAAGCGGATGGGCCCCTCCTCCCGCCCGTGCCCGGCGCCCGTGCGCGACACGGCCGCCCCGCCACGTCACGGAAGGTGGGCACGATGGACGCACCCCTGGTCGTGGGAGTGGACGGCTCCGATGCGAGCCTCGCCGCCGTGGACTGGGCCGTCGACGAAGCCCTCCGGCACGCCCTCCCGCTGCGGATCGTGCACGCCTCGCTGTGGGAGCGGTACGAGGGGGGCGTCCCCGACGCGTACGCGGACCGGCCCTCGGGCCGCCTCCACACCGAGTACATCGTGGGCTCCGCCGCCGACCGGGCCCTGCTCCGCGCCCTCGGCCTCGCCCTCACCACCGACGTCCTCCCCGAGGACCCCGCCGGCGCGCTGCTCAGGGAAGGGCGCGACGCCGCCCTCCTCGTCGTCGCCTCCCGGGGGCGAGGGGAGTTCGCCGACCTGCTGCTCGGCTCCGTCAGCCTCGCCGTGGCCGCCCGCGCCTCCTGCCCGGTCGTCGTCGTCCGCGGCGACGGCCAGGCCCTGGCGGCACGCCACGGACGCGTCCTGCTCGGCGTCGGCGAGCACGACGCCGACTCGCCCGCCGTACGGTTCGCCCTCCGCGAGGCCGCGGCCCGCGACGCGGAACTCGACGCCGTACGCGCCTGGCGACGCCCGGCACACCTCCCGCTCCCGGACGGCGGGACGGACACGCACGAGGAAGCGCGGGCGTCCGACGGCCTCGACGAGGCGCTGGACGCCGGCGTCCACGAGCATCCCGGGGTACGGGTCCTCCGGAGCACCGTCGAGGGCCCCGCCCACCGGGCGCTCGTCGAACGCTCGGCCGCCGCCGACCTGCTCGTCGTCGGCGCCCGCCGCCGCGACGGCCTCCTCGGCCTCGAACTCGGCAGGGTCGCCCACCGCGCCCTCCACCACGCCTCCTGCCCGGTCGCCGTCGTACCCCAGCGCCCCGCCTGACCCGGCGCCGACGCCCGCCCCGTACCCCGTGGGAGGAACGATGAGCGGCGAGAACCCCGGCCGAGCCCGACTCGGCAACGTCGTCGTGGGCGTCGACGGCTCCCCCTCCGCGCGGACCGCCGTCCTGTGGGCCGCCGCCGAGGCGGACCGCCGGGGCAGCCGCCTGCACCTCGTGCACGCCGCCGACACCGACCGGCGCGCCCTCTTCGCCGCCGCCGAGACGATCCAGGAGGTACGGGAAGCCGGCCGCGACCTGCTGGCCCGCACCGCGCGCCTGGTCGGCGAGGACTTCCCGGACCTCGACGTCACCGCCGAGCTCGGCCGCCAGGAACCGCTCGCCGCCCTCCGGGCCGCCGCCGGCGCCCGCGGGACGATCGTGGTCGGCCACCGCGGCCTCGGCGGCTTCGCCACCCTCATGCTCGGATCCGTGGGACTGGGCGTCGCGGCCCGCGCCGACGTGCCCGTGATCGTCGTCCGAGGAGAACGAAACCGCCCCGGCACGGATGCGGTGACCGCCGCCGTACGCGGCGTCGCCGACCTGGACTGGCTGCCCCTCGCCGCCGCCGAGGCGCAGGCCCGCGGGGCGGCCCTGCTCGTCGTGAGCGTCTGGAACGTACTGACCCAGGTCGGCAGCGTCGCGACCATGCTCGACGACCTCGACGGGATCGCCCGCCGACGGGTCGGCGAGACGCGGTCGGTCGCCGAACGGATCCGGCGGCTCCACCCCGGCCTGGACGTCGTCCATCACGTGGAGACCGGCACCAGCTCCGCCGGGATCCTCGTCGAGGCCAGCGCCCGCACCGACCTGCTCGTGATGGGCCGCGGCCGCCGCCCGCTCGGCGTCGGCCCGTCCCTGGGACGGGTCGCGCACGCGATGATCCACCACGCGCACTGCCCGGTGGAGATCGTCCCGCGCGACTTCGTGACCCGGTCCTCGGAGGGTGGGGAGGTGGCGGAGGGCGGTGGGGACGCGGCGGAGGACCCCAGCGGGGAGGCGGCGAAGGGTGGTAGGGAGGCGGCGCAGGGTGGCGGCGAGGCGGCGTACGGCGACGGGCAGGCGGCGGAGCGTGGCGGCCCGTCGGCGGCACCGGGCCCTCCGGCCGCCGCGGGCCCACACTGAACGTATGGGCGAGACGTACGCCATCGAGCTCAGCCGGCTGTCCAAGCGCTACGGGCAGGTCGTCGGCGTGGACTCGCTGTCCCTGGCCGTCGAGGCGGGGGAGGTCTTCGGCTTCCTCGGACCCAACGGCGCCGGCAAGACCACGACGCTGCGGTGTCTCGTCGGCCTGCTCGGCCCCACCGCCGGCCACGCCCGGGTGCTCGGCCTCGACCCGATCGCCGACCACGCCCGGCTCGCCCCCCGACTCGGCTACCTGCCGGGCGAGTTGCGCCTCTACCCCGAACTCACCGGAGCGCAGACCCTCGACCTGCTCACCGCCCTCCAGCGCGCGCCCTCGCCCCGGCGCCGGGAACTCTGCGAGCGCCTCGACCTCTCCGACCGGGACCTGCGGCGCCCCGTCCTCGGCTACTCCCGGGGCATGAAACAGAAGCTGGGCCTCGTCCAGGCGCTCCAGCACGATCCCCGCCTCGTCGTCCTCGACGAACCCACGGAGGGCCTGGACCCGCTCGTCCAGGAGACCTTCTACGCGCTGATGGCCGAGGCCGCCGGGGCCGGGCGCACCGTGCTGCTCTCCAGCCACGTACTGCCCGAGGTCCAGCGCGCCTGCGGGCGGGTCGCCATCATCCGCGAGGGGCGGCTCGTCACCGTCGAGCGCGTCGCGAAGCTGCGCGAGGCCCGGGCCCGCCGGATCCGCGTCACCCTCACCGGCCCGCGCCCCGACCGGCCCCCGAGCCTCGGCGACGCCGACCGCTGGAACCCGCGCTGGCAGGGCGACCGCGCCGAACTGCTGGTCCCGCCGAGCGACATCACGACCACCCTGCGCGCCCTCCTCACCCTCCCCGTCGCCGACATCACCGTGGAGGAGGCCGGCCTCGACGAGGCGTTCCTGGACCTCTACCGCGACCACCGGCCGCCCGCACCCCCGCCGCCCCCGCCGACCCGGACCGCGCCGTGAACACCCGCGCGCCCCTCCTCTGGCTGGCCCTCCACCGCAGGCGGCGCATGCTCACCGCCGTACTGATCGGCATGGTGGCCTTCGAGGCGCTCATCGTCGTGGTGACGAACACCATCCCGCCGGAGCAGCTCTTCTCGGGCGGCCGGTCGCCGCCCTCCGCGTACCGGGCGTTCAGCGGCTCCAGCGGGGACGTCTCGATCGCCAGCTACCCGGGGTTGCTCGGCGCGGGTCTGACCCACCCGTTCTGGATCGCCCTCCAGCTGACCGTGATCGGCTCGCTCGCGGCCGGCGCCGTCGCCGCCGACGTGGAATCCGGCACGATCGAACTCGTCATGGTCCGGCCGGTCACCCGCACCCGGCTGCTCGCCGAGCGTGCCGCCGCCCTCCTCCTCGCCTCCGCCGCCGTGACCGCCGCGGCGACCCTCACCGTCGCGGCGGGCGTCGCACTCTCGCCGAAGATCCACGCCGAGGTCGGCCTCGGCGGTGTCTTCGCCGCCGGACTCATGGGATACGCCTTCACGCTCTGCGTCACAGGACCCGCGCTCGCCGTGTCCGCAGCGGTGGCGCGCCGGGCCCTGGTCCTCGGCGCGGTCGTCGCCATCGGCGCGGTGGGCTTCGCCGTCAACTTCGTCGCCCTCGCCTGGGAGCCCGCCGCACCCCTCCGCTACGTCAGCCCCTTCCACTACTACACGCCGGGCGACGCCCTCGCCCACGGCGCGGTCCTCTGGCCGCACGTCGCCGTCCTTGCGGGGGCGGGCGCCGTCGGCCTGCTCGCCGCCCGGACGCTGCTGCGCCGCCGGGACCTGACGCGGTGACGGCGATGGAGACGGCGATGGAGATGATGATCGTGGTGGTGGCAGCGAAGGTGACAGCCGTACCACCAGGAGGTGCGCCATGAGCCACCACGAGTCGTCCCCCGGCCGCCGTGCCGCCCTGGTCCTCGTCCTGCTGACGGCCCTGATCTGCGGCGCCGTCGCCACCGGGGTGCTGTGGACGTCCGGCTCCCGGGCCGACCGCGCCCTCGCGGCCCACCGCCACGAGGTGACGGCGACGACCACGGGTCCGGCCGAGGAGCTGCCCGTCGTCACCCGGTACGGAACGCGCCAGCAGGCCGTCGCACCGGCGGCCTGGCGCTACCCCGGCGACGTCCGCAGGACCGGCAGCGTCCCGGTGCCGTCCGGTTCGCCCCGCGGTCGCGCCGTCACCGTCTGGGTGGACGACGCCGGCGCCCCGGCCCGGCCCCCGGGCACCGCGACGAACCGCGCGCTGGTCTCCCTCTCCGGAGGGACGGCCACGGCGACGGCCGTAGCCGCTATGGGCATGGGCGTCCTGATCTTCGTACGCCGGACGGTCGAGGCCCACGGCCTCGCGGCCTGGGAACGCGAGTGGGAGCAGGTGGAGCCGGTGTGGTCGGGGCGGCTGAGGCGGGGCAGCGGACAGGGGACGGACGAGGACTGACGACTGACAACAACCGCTGACCTGCCCGTTTGCCTTCGCCCCCCGCTCTAGGTCGGAGGTGTCGGGAGGGCCTTGCGCAGCCGGTCGAGGAGGGCCCGGGCGGCGGGGCTGGTGGGGCCGGTGGTGCGCCAGGCGAGGGCGATGCGGGCGCGCATCTCGGGGGCGACGATCGGCAGGACGCGGAGTGGTCCTTCGGGGCTGGGCGCGTTCTCGCCCTCGGGGAGGACCGCGACGCCGAGGCCCCGGGCGGCGAGTTGCCTGAGCGTGTGCGGGGCCGCCGCCTCGAACGTGACGCGGGGGCGGAACCCCGCCTGCGCGCAGCCGCGTTCGAGTGCCGCGCGTACGCCGGTGCCGCGCGGCAGGCTGATCAGCGGCCGGTCGCGCAGCGCGGCGAGCGGGACGGCGCCCGTCGCGCCGGCTCTCGCGCCGGGGTGGGAGAGGAGCGGGTCGCCGGCGGCGACCGCGGCGACCAGCGGGACGTCGATCACGAGGTGGAAGGCGGCTCCCGGCGGCGGCACCTCGTCCGCCGTGCCGAGGAGGGCGAGGTCGAGCTCACCGGCGAGGAGCGCGGCCTGCATCCGTTCCGTGCTGTCCTCGGTGAGCGCCACCTCCACCGACGGGTACTCCGCGTGGAAGTCCGCGAGGAAGGCGGCGATGTCGAAGGCGTGCCCGGTGGCGCCGGAGACGAGCCCGAGCGTGACCCGGCCGCGCAGCAGCCCCGTATACGCGTCCACCGTCTCCCGCACCGCGTCCGCCGCCGCGAGCGCGGCGCGGGCGTAGGGCAGGACCGCCCGGCCCGCCTCCGTCGGCGTCACCGAACGGCCCGAGCGATCGAGCAGGGACTGCCCCAACTCCTTCTCCAGCTGCCGGATCTGGGCACTGATGCCGGGCTGGGCCAGATGCAGCCGGGCCGCGGCGCGGGTGAAGCCGCCCTCCTCGACGACCGACACGAAGTAGCGCAGCTGACGCAGTTCCATAACCAGCGATTCTAGATCGCAGCACAACTGTCTACTGGATCTATCGCCCGGCAGGCCGCAGGCTGGGGCGCATGGACACCGTGACCACCAGCAAGCGGAACCGAACCCAGGTCAAGGAGGCGATCGCGGCCGAACGCCGGGAACTGGCGGACCTGTTCGACAGCCTGTCGGCCGAGCAGTGGGACGCGCCGAGCCTGTGCGCGGGATGGCGGGTACGCGAGGTGGTGGCGCACATGTCGACAGGGTTCCGGCTCTCCTTGCCCCGGACCCTCCGCGAGCTGGTCGCGGCACGCGGGAAACTGCACCGCATGACCGACCGGGTCGCCCGCAGGGACGCCACCGCCCACTCCGCCGACATCCTCGCCGGCTTCCTGCGGGACAACGCCGACCACCCCTGGACGCCGCCGGTCGGCGGGCTCCCGGGGGCGCTCGGACACGACGTGGTGCACGGCCTGGACGTCACCGTCGCGCTCGGCCTCGACCGGCGCGTCCCCGAGGACCGGCTGCGCATCCTGCTGGACCGGACCCGGCCCAGCGGCCTGAGGTTCTTCGGCGTCGACCTGGACGGGGTACGGCTCCGAGCCGAGGACCTCGACTGGGAGTACGGCTCCGGAGCCTCCCTGTACGGCACCGCCCAGGACCTCCTGCTGCTGACCTTCGGCCGCCGGCTTCCGGCCGGTCGGCTGCGTGGTGAGCCTGCCGACCGCTTCGTCCACCACCCCGCCGAGGAGGCGTGAACCGCATGCGCGCCACCCGGCCGCTCCTGGGCGTGGCCCTGCTGTCGACCGGACTGCTCGCCGGGGCCTTCGGCTACGGCGTGGCCAACCTGGTCCCGGCCTTCGGCTCCGTGCCGATCGAGATGAGGCTCGACTTCCACGCCGAGCTGATGAGGACGAACGGCATCACCATGCAGACGGCGATGGCGGTCTCCGCTCTCTCCGCCTTCGCCCTGGCCGCCGTGACCCGCGCGCGGACCCGGGCCCTCGCGGCCACGGCAGGGCTCATGACCGTCGCGTCGTTCCTGATCACCCGCTTCGGGAACGTACCGATCAACGGGCGCATCAAGCAGTGGGCCGTCACGGCGCCGCCGGCCGACCACGCGGAGATCCTGCGCCGCTGGGAGCTGTTCAACGACGCGCGGACCGGCACCGCCGTGGTCGCCTTCGCCCTCCTCATCGGCATCGCCCTGCGGCGGGCGGGAGGGGCCGGTCGGCCGGGCGGCTCCGATCAGGAGGTGGGGGCGCCGGCGACGTGACGCTCGCCGCCGTTGCGCTCCTGCCAGAGCCGGTAGACGTCGACGGCGTCCTCGCTCGGCTCGTGCCGCATGGGGAGCCGGCGCTCCTGCCAGGGCTTGGCGAACTCCGCGTAGAAGGTGCTCAGTTCGAAGTACTTGCGGTCGTCGACGTAGTGCGGTTCGTACGCGTCCCGGGTGGTGAGGAAGACGACCTCGTCCGGGGAGCAGTAGTACAGCGAGCCCAGGCACATCGGGCACGGGTGGGCGAGTACGTAGATGGTGGCGCCGGTCAGGTGCTCGGTGCCCAGCTTCGTACAGGCCTCACGGATGGCGAGGATCTCCGCGTGGGCGGTGGGGTCGCCGGTCTGGGCGACCCGGTTGGGACTCTCGGCGAGGATCCGGCCGTCCTTGACGATGACGGTCGCGAACGGGCGGCCGCCCTCCACGACGTTCTGGCGGGCGATGTCCACAGTGCGCTGGACGAAGTCCATGAGGGGCCTCCGGGGGTACGTGGGTAGGGGCGTGGGGGTGGGCGGGGGTGTGGGCGGACGGAGTCGGCGGGGCGGGGCGGCCACGAGGTTTTCCCGGTCGTCCCGCCCCGCCCCGCCGCTCGGGATCAGAAGGGCTTGGTCGGCAGGTACTTGCCGTCCAGGGTGATGACGGCGCGCTCGCCGCCCTCGGGGTCGGCGACCTTCTTCACGTCCAGCTTGAAGTTGATCGCGGAGATGATGCCGTCCCCGAACTGCTCGTGGACCAGGGCCTTGAGGGTGGTGCCGTAGACCTGGAGCATCTCGTAGAAGCGGTAGATCGTCGGGTCGGTCGGGATGCCGCCGGGGATCGAGCCGCGCGTCGGGATGGTCTGCAGCAGCAGCGCCGCGTCCTCGTCCAGGCCCAGCAGCTCGGCGACCGCCTTCGCCGAGGTCTCCGGCAGTGCGTGCTGGCCGAGGACGGCGGCGGTCACGAACGCGACGGACAGGCCGGCCGCGTCGGCGATCTGCTGCCAGGACAGGTCCTTGCGGGTCTTGGCCTCGACGGCGGCGATGGCCAGGGACTGGCGGGCGGTCGGGTCGAACTGGGCGTGCACCATGGTGGTGTCTCCTTCTGTGTGTGTCGGGTGGGGTTGCGAAAAACGGGGGCGGGTACGGCGAGCAGCCCGCGAGGTCGGCCGCGAGGTCAGGCGGCGGCGGCCGGGACGGCGGGGGTTTCGGTTCCGGTGGTGGTGGTGGCGGTGGAGGTCAGGTCCTCCACGCTCCCGGTGCCGATGTCGTAGACCCAGCCGCGCAGGGTGATCCGCCGCTCGGCCAGCGCGCGGGCGACCGACGGGTGGGTGGCCAGGTTCGCCAGCTGGGCGAGCACGTTCTGGCGTACGAGGGCGGACACGTCACCGGCGGCGGTACGGGCCCGGGAGGCGTCGGCGTGGCGCAGCCAGGCGGCGACCGCGGGGGCGCCGCTGAGGTCGTGCCCCTGGGCCAGCGCCGTCATCGCCCCGCAGGCGGAGTGACCGCAGACGACGACGTCCCGCACGCCCAGCGCGGCCACGGCGTACTCGATGCTCGCCGCCACACCGTCCGCGCCGGGGGTGTGGGCGGGCACCAGGTTCCCGGCCGTGCGGATGACGAACAGGTCACCCGGCTCGGTGCCGGTGATCAGCTCGGGTACGACGCGGGCGTCGGAGCAGCTGATGAACAGCGTGTGCGGCGTGTGGTGCGTGGCCAGGCGGGCGAAGAGCTCCGCCTTGGCCGGGAAGACGTCCCGCTGGAAACGGGCGACGCCCTCGGCGAGGTCCTGCATGGGTCGCATGGGTCACTCCCTTCTGTGGCCGCCGGCCCCTCGGTGCCGGCGAGATCCACCATGCACGACCTGCGGCTATAGAGTCCAAGACCTGCTGGCGATAGGAGTCAGTGGTGTCATCTATAGCCGCGCCTATAGTGGTGCGCATGGCCCCTGTACTGGAACTGCGTCACCTGCGCTATCTGCTCGCCGTCGCCGAGCACGGCAACTTCACCCGGGCCGCCGAGGACCTGCACATCTCCCAGCCGACGCTGTCCCAGCAGGTCAGGCAGCTGGAACGGACCCTCGGCGTGCAGCTGCTCGACCGCACCGGGCGCACGGTGCGGCTCACCGACGCGGGTGCGGCCTACGCCGAGCACGCCCGGCGGGCGCTGCGCGACCTGGCCGCCGCCGAACGCGCCGTCCGCGATGTCCAGGACCTGTCCAGCGGGCACCTGCGCCTGGGCGTCACCCCGACGTTCACCGCCTACCTCGTCGGCCCGCTCGCCGTCGCACTGCACACCCGTCATCCCGGAATCGGCCTGACCCTGACCGAGGCGACCCAGGACCGTATCGAAGCCGCCCTGCTCGCCGACGAACTCGACCTGGGCATCGCCTTCGCCGGCCCCCACCCGCCCGGCATCGCCGCCGCGCCGCTCTTCACGGAGACCCTGGGCCTCGTCACCGCCGCAGGGGAGGCGCCCACTGCTCCAGGATCCGCCTCCTCCCCGCTGCCCGTCCGCGCCCTGGCCGACCGCGAACTCGCCCTCCTCAGCGGTGACTTCGCCACCCGGGCCCATATCGACGCCTACTTCGCCGCCCACCGCGTGGCCCCCCGCATCACCGTGGAGGCCAACTCCATCCAGGCCCTCACCGAGATCGTCCGGCGCGGCCCCCTCGCCACCGTGCTGCCCGACGCCATCACCGACGACCACCCCCACCTCACGCCCGTGCCCCTCGATCCGCCGCTGCCCACCCGCACGGTCACCCTCCTGCACCGGCAGGGCGCCTATCACAGCGCCGCGACCCGTGCCTTCGCCCGGCTCGCCCACGACCTCGTCCGCGCCCGCGGCTACACCGGCGCCGGGGCGGAGGCGGAGGCGCCGGCGCACGATCCGAAGCGCTCAGCGGACGAGCACCGACTCGCCTGAGCGGGGGACGACCGCCGTCCAGCCCAGCTCGCGGTCGAGGCGGTCGCGCAGCGCCTGCGAGGCTTCCGGTTCGCCGTGGACGAGGTACGTGGTGTGCGGGGGCGGGGCCCCGCGCAGCCAGTCGACGATCTGCTCCGCGTCGGCGTGGGCCGAGAAATGGGCGACGTCGGCGACCTCCGCGCGTACGGGCACGTAGGAGCCGAACATCTTCAGCGTCCGGGCCCCGTCGACCAGGTCCCGCGCCCGCGTGCCCGCCGCGGCGAAGCCGACCACGGCCACCGCGTTGCGCGGGTCGGGCAGCAGGCGCCGCAGATGGTGGAGGACCCGGCCGCCGGTGGCCATCCCGGCCGAGGAGACGATGACGGCGGGGCCGGGCGCGCTGTTGATCTCGATGGACTCCTGGACCGTACGGGCGGCCAGGAACGGCTCCGGGCTGAGCGCCGCCGCCCCCTGGGCCAGGACCTCGGGACGCAGCTCCGCCGACCCTTCGCGCACGGCGTCCCGGTACACGTCCAGGGCGGCCAGGGCCATCGGGCTGTCCACGTACACGGGGACGGACCGGGGCAGGACGCCCGACTCCCGCAGCCGGGCGAGCTCGTGCAGGACGACCTCGGTCCGGTCGATGGCGAAGGCCGGGACGACGACGGTGCCGCCACGGGCGAGCGTGCGCCCGACGACGTCGGCGAACGCGGACCGCGCGGAGTCGTGGTCGTGGCGCCGGTCGCCGTACGTCGACTCCATGAGGAGCACGTCCGCGCCGGAGAACGGTTCGGGCGGCAGCAGCAGCGGGTGTCCGGGCCGCCCGAGGTCCCCCGAGACCGCAAGGGTGTGCCCGTCCTCCAGCGTGAGGTGCGCCCACGCCGACCCGAGGATGTGCCCGCCGTGGTGGAGCGTCAGCCGGGTGCCGGCCATGATCTCCACCTCGGAGCCGACCGGGACCGGGTCGAAGAACGACAGGGTCTTCTCGACGTCCGCCTCGTCGTAGAGCGGCTTGGGCGGGCGGTGCTTGGACCAGCCGTGCTCGTCCGCGTGGCGGGCCGCCTCCATCTGGAGCCGGGCACTGTCCCGCAGCACGATCCCCGCGAGCCGGGCGGTGTGGGCGCTGGCGAGGATCGGGCCCCGGAAGCCCTGCCGCACCAGGCGCGGCAGATAGCCGCAGTGGTCCAGGTGGGCGTGGGTGACGACCACGGCGCGGATGTCGGCGGCGTCCCGCCCGAACCGTTCCCAGTTGCGGCGGCGCAGCCGGGCGAATCCCTGGAAGAGGCCGCAGTCCAGCAGGATCCGGGCCCGGTCGCTCTCGACGAGGAACTTGCTCCCGGTGACCGTCCCCACGCCGCCCAGGAAGCTGAGCAGGGCCGGGCGGGGCGGGGCGGGCGCGGGGGACGGGGAGGTGTGCGGGGCGGTGCTGGACATGGGCGTCGCCTTCCTCGTGCGGTGTGCCGGTCCCTCAGACGATGTCGAGCACCTCCGGGACGGGGCGGCGCGGCGTGGCCCTGCCGCGCGGGCCGTATCCCAGGCGGAGCACCATGTGGACGAAGCCCATGGCGGAGCCGGGATCCCTGGCGAGGGACCGCAGTTCGGGCCACTCCAGGGGCTGGGACATGAGCGACGCGGAGAGTCCGTCGAGGGTGGCCCGGAGCAGGACCCGCTGCATCGCCTGACCGGCCGCCAGCCATTCCCGAGGACTGTCCCCGACCGTGCCGAGGAGAGCGATCTGCGGCTTCTTCTCGAAGGTCGCCGAGGTGCGGGAGGCGACGCGCCGCGGGGCGTCGAAGTCCCGGACGGGGGCGGTCACGTCGTACTGGCGCGGTCCGAAGGCGTACGCCGGGATCCCCTCGCCCGCCGCTCCGTCGCCCGCCGCGCCCGTACGGGTCCAGGCGGAGATCTCCGCGCGGACCGACGTGCTCGCGGCCTCGAACAGCTCGGAGGCGTGGACCAGGCCGAGGACCGTGTCCGTGTGCCAGGCTCCGGGGACGACGAGCCGGCAGCCCTCCCGGACGGCCTCGGCGCACAGCGCGTCGAGGAGCTCGGCGGGGATCCGTTCCTCGGTGAACGGGAAACGGCTGGTGTGCCGCTCCCGCAGCGCGGGCCGGAAGACGGCCAGGTCCGCCGCCCCGTCCTCGTACGTCGGCTCCCGGAGCCGTACGTCCGCGAGGTGCCAGGGATCCCCGGCGTCGGGCAGCAGCCGGGCATCGGCGTGCAGCCCGTGGTGCGCGGCGGCGACGCGCAGGCCGAACAGGGCCGCGCCGCAGCCGAGATGGAGGGCGCGGTGGTCGGGGTCCTCGCGCGGCATGCCGCGTGCCGGGTCGCCGTACAGCTCGACGGCGTACGTCCCGGGCCGGTGGACGAACCGCCAGGGCTGCGCGTTGTGCATCGACGGCGCGGTGACGGCGTCCTCGACCAGGGCCGTCACGAGCTGCCGGGTCAGGGGAAGGGGGCTGGACATGGCTCGACCGTCCTGTCTGAACGGTGCCCGGTGGACGCCGGTCACCACGGGTCCCGCGCGGCGCGTGCAGCGGCGGTGGGGAGCGCGTCGTCGGGGCTGGACAGCCGGTCCACGACGGCGATGACGCCGTCCACCCGCTCGGCGCGTCGAACGAGGATCCGGGCGCGGCCCGGCCGCCGCGTCATGTGCTTCATCTCCGCGCCTCCCGTCACGTCGACCCCCGCTCCTCCACCATCGTCCACCCGGGTGTCGGCCCGGCGCGAGGGCCGAACGGTCCCGCACCCGGACCGACCGGACCCCTCCGCACCGGTCAGGGCCGGGCCGGCCCCGCAGGGACCTTCGGCCCCGGCCCCACGCCTGAGGGGCAGCGAGACCGCGCGGGGACCGGGCGGCCCGGCTACGGTGAAAGCGGGCCGGTCGCACGGCGTCGCACCATCGGTACGGCGGGTGCCGGAGCCCGGCGGCGGGAGGGCCGGAGGTGACGATGGGGCGTGACCATGGGGCCTGACCGCCCGGCGCGGGCCCACAGCGGGTTGCCGCGGCTGCGCCTCGACGAACTGCTCGACGAGCTCCAGGCGCGCATCGACGAGGTGCGGGGCACCCGGGACCGGCTCGACGGGCTGCTCGAAGCCGTCATGTCCGTCGGCCGGGAACTGGACCTGCCCCAGGTGCTGCGCGGCATCGTCGAGGCGGCCGTGACCCTCGTGGACGCCGAGTACGGGGCGCTGGGCGTCATCGGCGAGGACCGGCGGCTGTCGGCGTTCCTGCCCGTCGGCGTCGACGACGCCCTGCGCGAACGGATCGGCGCCCTCCCCTCCGGCCACGGCCTGCTCGGCGAGCTGATCCGCGACCCCCGGCCGCTGCGCCTCGCCGAGCTCTCCGACCACCCCGCCTCGTACGGCTTCCCCGCCCACCATCCGCCGATGCACTCGTTCCTCGGCGTCCCGATCCGCGTGCGCGACGAGGTGTTCGGCAACCTCTACCTCACCGAGAAGCGCGGCGGCGCCGACTTCGACGCGGAGGACGAGGCCGTCGTCACGACGCTGGCCGTCGCGGCCGGCATCGCCATCGAGAACGCCCGCCTGTACGAGGAGGGGCGGCTGCGACAGCGCTGGCTGGCCGCCGGCTCCGCGCTGACCAGCGCCCTGCTGTCCGGCACGGCCGAGATCGAGGTCCTGGAAGGCATGCTGGAGCGGGCCGTGGACATCGCCGGCGCCGACCTCGGGGTGTTCTGCCTCGTGGGCCCGGGCGGCGAGCTGCGCGGCTCGCTGGCGTGCGGCGCGGGCGCCGACGCGCACCGGGGCGTCGTGCTGCCGAGCGCCGAGGGCACCCTCGCCGCCGCGGCCCTCGCCCAGGACGGGGCGTTCAGGGTCGCCGACGTCGAGCGCGACGAGCGGGTCACGGTGCAACGGGAGCGGTGGCGGGGGTTCGGGCCCGCGGTGGCCGTCAGGGTCGGTACGGAGGAACGTCTGAGCGGCGTGCTGATCCTCGCGCGAAGCCGGGGCGGGCCGCCGTTCACCGGAGCGGGGACCGCCGCCCTGCCCGGCTTCGCCGACCAGGTGGCCCTCGCCCTCGAACTGGCCGACCGCCGCCGCGACTCCGAGCAGGTGAGCCTCCTGGAGGACCGCGACCGCATCGCCCGTGACCTGCACGACCTCGCGATCCAGCGCCTGTTCGCGACCGGGCTGACCCTGCAGAGCGCCCGCCGTCTCGTCGAGCACCCGGAGGCCCAGGACCGGCTGAACCGCGCGATCGACGACCTCGACGCCACCATCAAGATCATCCGGTCGACCGTCTTCGGCCTCCGCGAGCACCCGGCCCCCGGGACCGCGCCCCGGCTCAGGAGCCGCGTGGTCACGGCGGTCGACTCCGCCGCGTCCGTCCTCGGATTCGCCCCCGCCCTGCGCATGGAGGGCCTCCTCGACACCGACGTGCCTCCCGGCACCGCCGACGAGGTCGTCGCGGTCATCGGCGAGGCACTCAGCAATGTGGCCCGGCACTCCGGGGCCCGCCGCGCCGAGGTGGCCGTCGTCGCCGCGGACGGCGTCCTGGCCGTCTCCGTGAGCGACGACGGCGTGGGCATCACGTCCGGCGTCCCGCGCAGCGGGCTGCGCAACCTGGCCGAACGCGCCGAACGCCTCGGCGGCACGCTGTCGCTGCCCGCCCGCCCCGAGGGAGCGGGAGGCACCCTGCTGGAATGGCGGGTCCCGCTGCCGACGGAGCCGGGCGGGACCTAGGCCCGGGGGCCGCCCCGGTCAGGCCGTCTCCTCCTGGCCCGCGCCGGGGCGCCCCGTGAGGCGGGCCGCCGTGAGCCAGAGGCCGGGGGGCAGGGTCGGTCGGGCCCGGGTGTCCATCAACATGCGGCTGCAGAACTCGGGGCCGTTGCCCTCCTGCGGGAACTGCTCCAGGTAGCAGGCTCCCAGGAGCCGGTAGCGGGGGTTCCCCGCGTGCAGGTGCCGGTGCTGTTCCTTCTCCGTGTCCAGGGAGCCGCTGCCGGGGATGAAGTCCTCGGCCAGCAGGAAGTCCGCGAAGGGCTCCGCGTGCGCGGCCAGCTCGTGCACCAGGATCTCCACCAGGTAGCCGGGCCAGTTCATGTCCTCGCCCGCCGTGACCCGCACCGTCACGACGAACCGGGCGCCGGGGTTGGCGGCGCGCCAGGCGCGTATCTCGTCGGCCGTGCCGTGGGTCAGGTCCTCCTCGGCGCCGCCCCGGGCCACGCCCTTGAGGCCCGTGGCCCCGCCCGGCTTGCTCCCGAAGGTGCCGAGCACCACCACCTGGGTGTCGGGCACGTCCCCCAGCTTCGCCAACAGGGGCGTGGCCAGGAAGTCCTGGACGGACAGGAGGACGTCCTCGGCCGGCTCCTCCCACAGGCCCCACCGGGCGTCCGCCGGGTCGGCCGCCCGGTCCACCGCGGCGAGCTGCGCCTGCGCCAGCATCCAGATCGCGTCGGACGAGAAGGCTCCCCCGAAGGTGATGGTCATGCGGCTGCCCCCTGGGCGCTCGTGCGGATACGACCGCCGCAACGGTAGCGGCTCGGGGTCCCAACACCCTTCTGTTACACGCCAGTTGACCGCTGTGAATTGCGGCTACGGTGAGTGGCGGATCTGCCCGTGCCCACGGGGTGTCAGGAGCCGGAGCCGGATTCGTGGCTGTGGCTGTGGCCGTGGCCGTGGTCGTCACCGTGCTCAGGCTCGGTCCGGTGCTCGTGCTCGTGCCCGTGGGCCTGGCCGCGCGCCTCGGCGGCGATGACGGCCGCCTGGACCCGGCGTTCCACGCCCAGCTTGGTCAGGAGGCGGGAGATGTGGTTCTTGACCGTCTTCTCCGACAGATAGAGCCGCTTCGCGATCTGCCGGTTGGTGAGGCCCTCGCCGATGAGTCCCAGCACGGACCGCTCCCGTTCCGACAGCGCGGCCAGCCGCTCGTCCTCCGGGGGGACCACCGGCTCGGGACGCCGGAGCGAGCGCATCAGCCGGGCGGTGGTCGCCGGGTCGAGCATCGACTGGCCGGTGGCCACGGTCCGTACCGCGGCCACCAGGTCCGAGCCCTTGATCTGCTTGAGCACGTATCCGGCCGCGCCCGCCATGATCGCGTCGATGAGGGCGTCCTCGTCGTCGAACGAGGTCAGCATCAGGCAGGCCAGGCCGGGCGCCCGGGAACGGAGTTCCCGGCAGACGGTGATGCCGTCGCCGTCGGGCAGGCGCACGTCGAGCACGGCCACGTCCGGCCGCAGCGCGGGCCCTCTGGCGAGCGCCTGCTCCGCGGTCGACGCCTCGCCGACCACCTCCATGTCGGCCTCGTCGTCGATCAGGTCGCGCAGGCCCCGGCGGACCACCTCGTGGTCGTCCACGAGGAAGACCCGGGTCACTGCGGCGGATGCCTCGGTCATGCCTCGATTGTCCCAGTTCCTCCGCCCGGCCCGCTCGGGCGAGGCCGGCCGATCAGCGCCGCTTGACGCCCGCCTGGGCGTTCGGTGCCAGGGTGGGCTCGGTCAGCGGGGCGTCGCCGAGGGCGCGGTCCACGGCGGCCAGCAGGTCGGGGGAGAGGCCGACCCCGGAGGCGGCGGCGTTGGCGTGGACCTGCTCGGGCCGGGACGCGCCGGTGATCGCGGAGGCGACCTCCGAGCGGCGCAGCACCCAGGCCAGGGCGAGGGTGGGAAGGGAGAGGCCGGCCTCGTCCGCGATCGGCACCAGGCGCTGGACGGCCTCCAGGTTCGCCTCGTTGTAGACGAGATCGCGGGCGCCCGCCATCGCGTCGTTCGCGAAGCGGCTGCCCTCGGGGACGGGCTGCCCCGGGCGGTACTTGCCGGTCAGGACGCCCTGGGCGAGCGGGGACCAGACGATGTGGGAGATGCCGTGGGCCTCGGTCAGGTCGAAGAGCCCGGCCTCCGGCACCTGCCAGAGCATGGAGTACTGCGGCTGGGAGGAGACGAAGAGCTCCGGGCCCGCGAGGTCGATCGCCGTCTGGATCTGCTCGTTCGTCCACTCGCTGAAGCCGAGGTAGCGGGCCTTGCCCTGCTCGACGACCTTCTGGAACGCCTCGATCGTCTCCTCGATCGGCACGGCCGGGTCGAAGCGGTGGGCCTGGTAGAGGTCGACGTGGTCGGTCCTCAGCCGGGTCAGCGAGGCGTCGATCTGCCGCGCGATCTGGGCGGCGGACAGGCCCCGGTCGGCCGGGTCGTCCGACATGGGACCCCAGACCTTGGTGGCCAGGACGTACGAGTCGCGGGGGTGCGAGGACAGGATCTCGCCCCAGGCCGCCTCGGCCGCCCCGCGTCCGTACACGTTGGCCGTGTCGAAGAAGTTGATGCCCGCGTCGAAGGCCGCCTCCGTGCAGGCGCGGGTCGCGTCCGCCTCGACGCCGCCGGAGTAGGTGAGCCAGGAACCGAGCGAGATCTCCGAGACCTCAAGGTCGGAGTTGCCCAGCTTGCGGTACCGCATGGGGGACTTCCTTTCGCAGCGGAAAGAACAACGTGGTGCGCCGTCAGACGTCCAACCTAGGCCGCCCACCCCGTCCGCGCCCGCGCATTCACCCGCGCCCCGGCCCCCTGTCCCGCCGGTCACGGGCGGCTACGGCGTGCGGCTGAAGGAACGGCGGTACGTGCGCGGGGGCACCCCGCGGCGGCGCACGAACTGCTCGCGCAGCACGGCCGCGCTGCCGTAGCCGACCCGGCGGGCGATCTCCTCGACCGGCAGGTCCGTGGTCTCCAGGAGTTCCTCGGCACCGGTGAGGCGCAGTTCCCGCAGCCAGGCGTGCGGCGTCGTCCCGGTGGCGGCGGTGAAGCGGCGCGCGAAGGAACGCCGGCTCATCATGGCCCGCCGGGCCAACTCGGCGACGGGCAGCGGCTCGTGCAGTTGGGACCGGGCCCAGCCGAGGACCTCGGCGAGCCGCTCGTCCTCGCCGTCCTCGGGGACGGGCGCGGCCAGATACTGCGCCTGCCCGCCGTCGCGGTGCGAGGGCAGCACCATGTCCCGGGAGACCGCGTTGGCGAGCGCGGCGCCGTGCTCGCGGCGCAACAGGTGCAGGCACAGGTCGAAACCGGCCGCCGCGCCCGCGCCCGTGACGATCCGCCCCTGGTCCACGTAGAGGGCGTCGGGCTCGACGTCGACCAGCGGGTGACGGCTCGCCAGCAGGTCGGCGAAACGCCAGTGGGTGGTGGCCCGGCGGCCGTCGAGCAGCCCGGCGGCGGCCAGCGCGAAGGTGCCGACGCAGTGGGCCGCCACCAGCGCGCCGCGCGCGTACGCCGCCGACAGCGCCTCCAGGACCGCGGGCCCCGGCGGGGTGCGGAACCCTGCCCCGGGCAGGGCGATCACGAGGTCCGCGGCGGCCAGCCCCTCCAGCCCGCCGTCGACGGCCAGCGGCACCCCGCAGTCCGTCGGCACGGGCCGGCCCGGGCGGTCGGTGCACAGGGTGACGTCGAAGCCGGGGAACTCGCTCCCGTGCGGACCGAACACCTCGGCGACGATGCCGACGGCCAACATGCCGACACCGGGCGGGACATAGGCGGCGACGGTACGGAAGGCGGGCATCCGCGCAGTCTGACACAGGGGCCGCGGCATGATTGGCACGTTTCCTGCGATCGGTGGCATCAGTGCCACTCGTGCGGCCGCGACCCCCTCGGCAAGATCGTTGCCATGACGAACACGACGCCCCAGACGCCCCACACGCTCCCCACCGCCACCGCCACCGCCACCGCCACCGCCACCGCCACCGCCGCCGTGAACGAGGTCGCCACCGTGAACGAGGCCGCCACCCTCGCCCGTACCGCCGTCTACACGGTCCTCACCACCGGCTACACGCTCTCCACCGGACCCGGCGTCGCGGCCACCGTCTCCTACGTCACCGACGGCGACCGGCACGTCGTCGTCGACCCCGGCATGGTCGCGAGCCGCGACCGCATCCTCGGCCCGCTCGCCGAACTCGGCCTGGGCCCCGACGACATCACCGACGTCGTCCTCAGCCACCACCACCCGGACAACACCATGAACGTGGGCCTCTTCGGGCGGGCCCGGGTGCACGACCACAAGGCGGTCTACGCGGCCGACCAGTGGACCGACCGCGACGCCGAGGGCCACGAACTCACCCCGTCCCTCCGGCTGATCCGCACCCCCGGCCACAGCCCCGAGGACATCACCCTCCTCGCGGGCACCGCCGAAGGCGTCGTCGCCTTCGTCGGCGACCTGTGGTGGCGCCCCAACGGCCCCGTCGAGGACCCGGTCGCCCCCGACCACGCCCTCCAGCGCACCTCCCGCCTGCGCGTCCTGGCCGCCACCGACGTGATCGTCCCCGGCCACGGCGCCCCCTTCGCGGCCGACGAGAACGCCCCGCTCTGAACCGCGCGCCCGGCCACCCGCCCCCCGACACCCACCCGCCCCCCGACACCCGCCCCCGCACGCCCTGCGACCGGGTTTGGCAGACTGACGCGGTTCCCGTCACCAGGAACATCCGAACCATCCCAAGGAGCGGCGTCGTTGAGCGTCACCGTCGAAGGACAGATAGACATCGCGGGCCCGGTGGGCAAACTGCTCCACCGCCGCCCGCTCAAGAACGGCACGGTCATGCAGTCGTTCGGCATCGATCCGGTGTCCGGCGACGTCTTCGTGCTCCAGATCATGGAGGGCGGGATCAGACTCGCCGGTGAGGCCGCCGAGGTCGACTACGACACCCGCAAGGCCGACGGCGACCTGTGCCTGACCCGGCTCACCGAGGACGGCCGGATGGCCGGCTTCATGTACCTGCGCGGCTTCGGACACGGCGTCAGCATCGGGGTGGAGAACCGCGGCGGGACGATCTGGCTGTGGACCGAGACCGCGTCCACGCCCAACTCGAAGAACGAGGGCTACGGCACCGCCGTCACCAGCTTCACCTACGCCGACGGGGACGTCGTCACCTACGGCACCGGACGCCACACCACGCCGTACACGCCCGACCCGGCGGCCCGCTTCCTCACCCCCACCATCGACCGCGGCACCGGCGAACTCGTCATCCGTTTCTCCCTGAACGGAACCCACTGGGAGCGCTACGACCTCGCCAAGGCGGCGGCCGGCGTGTGGGAGCCGGTCGGGCGGCTGACCCCGGCCCTGCCCAGCGCCGTGTTCCAGGGATACGCCTCCCACGCGGGCATCCTGTACACGCTGCAGGGCGAGGCGTATTCGGCGACCAACCCGCTGCCGGGCAACACGTACCTCACCGCCTTCGACCGGGTCACCGGCACCCTGCTCGACCGGCGGCTCAGCGACGCGGCGCCCGGCCTGGAGTGGCGTGAGCCCGAGGGCATGGCCGTCTCCGTCCGCGACGGCGTCCCGCGCCTGCACTTCGGCTTCGCCTGCGAGGACCCCGGCCCGCGCACCTGCACCGTCGTGACGCTCTCCGGGGCGCCCGAGACCGACGGCGTCAAGGTGCTCACCGACTGGCAGCCGATCACCCTCGCGGCGGGCGTGAGCGTCGACCAGAACGCCCCCCGGGGGCGTCTGATCAGCATCGCCGGCACCCCCACCCTCCAGCTGAGCGGCGGCGTCAAGGGCAGCTTCGACACCGACACCGTCATCGGCCACCTGCCCGACGCGCTCACCCCGAGCGTGACCGCCCGCGCCAACGTGCCGCGCAACAGCAACGGCGGCTACACCGTCGCCCGCGTCGAGGCCGGGACCGACCGCGAACTGCGCCTGTTCGGCGGGCGCACCACCAACGTCATCACCTGGGCCCAGCTCGACAGCTTCAGCGCCGCCTGGCGCTAGGCCGTCCCTTCCGGATCGTGCCGGGCTCGCGCCCGATCCGGAAGACACGGCCTAGCCCGTGTCCGGAAAGCCCCGCCCCCGCCCCCGCCCCGACACCGACAGGAGCCCTCCGCATGTCCCCGACCTCCCACCACCGCCGCAGCATCCTCGGCGCCGCCCTCGCCCTGCCCGCCGCCCTCACCGTCGGCGGGCTCGCCACCGCCGCCCCCGCGGCCGCCGCCCCCGGCGGTGTCGAGGCCGGCGAGTGGACCGACCTCGTCCTGGAGCCCGGCATCACCGCGACCGCCGGCGCGACCCCGCAGGTCCGGCTCGTCACGATCGCGGGCACCACCTTCCTCCAGGCCCGCGGCCAGGTCACCGGCTCCTTCACCGCCGACACCAAGATCGCCACGCTGCCGCCCGCCCTCGCCCGCCCCACCTGGTACGTGCGCGCCACCGCGCCCCGCAACAACAGCCAGGGCATCAACGCCTGCCGCTTCGAGATCAACCCCGCCGGCTCGGTCACCGTCTACGGCGGCAACACCGGCAACCCCGTCACCTGGGTCCAGTTCGACTCCGTCCAGACGATCTGGCGCTGAGCCGTCGACCACGGGGCCCGGCCCGCCTAGCCTGAACCCATGCGAGCCACGCGAGCCGGCCGAGCGGCGCGAGCCGAACGAACCGTCGGCGCCGACGGCCCCCGGCCCGGCGCCGACCCCGGGGTCTTCGGCCCCGGATCCGTCACCTGGCAGCTGCACGGCGACCCCGTGATGTGGATCGGCGGGGTGCGCGCCCTGTACCTGCAGGCCCTGCACCCCGCCGCCATCCGCGGCGTCATGGCCAACAGCGACTTCCGCAAGGACGCCTGGGGCCGCCTCCTGCGCACCGCGAGCTTCGTCGGGACCCTCACCTACGGCACCACGGAAGCCGCCGAGGCCGCCGGGGCCCGGGTGCGGAAGATCCACCGGCTGCTCGGCGTCGACGCCCCCGAGTTGCTGCTCTGGGTGCACTGCGCCGAGATCGACTCGTACCTCCACGTCGTACGCCGTTCCGGCATCCCCCTCACCGACGCCCAGGCCGACCGGTACGTCGACGAGCAGCGCGCCGCCGCCCGGCTCGTCGGACTCGACCCGGACGAGGTGCCCGGCACGACCGACGGGCTGCGGCGCTACTTCGACACCGTCCGCCCCGCGCTGGCCGCCGGGCAGGACGCGAAGGTCGTCGACGACTTCCTGCGCGCGCCGCCCGTCACGCCCGCGCTCGTGCCCGCGCGCGAGGCACTCTGGCGGCGCGTGGCGGCACTCGCGTACGACACCCTGCCCCCGTACGCCCACGAGCTGTACGGGCGCCCCGCGCCACCGCCGCCGACCGTGACGTACCGGCTCACCGCCACGGCCAATCTGCTGCGCTGCCTGCCGGACCGGCTCCGCTGGCGGCTGCCCCCGCGGCACATCCTGCGGGCGATGGACCGACTCGGCGAGGACACCCGACCCGCGCCGTACAGTCTGCGCCCGTCGGCCGCCATACTGGACCGGCCGGGCCGGGACGGGCACGGCCACGGGGCAAACGGGGGCGACGGCACGCGATGGCGGACACCAGGCTGATCCAGGGCCGGTACCGGCTGCACGAGGTGATCGGTCGCGGCGGCATGGGCGAGGTCTGGCGGGCGACGGACGAGGCGCTCGGCCGGCGCGTCGCCGTCAAGTGCCTCCGGCCGCTCGGCCCGCAGCGCGACCCGGCCTCGCTCACCGTGCTGCGCGAACGGTTCCGCCGCGAGGCGCGGGTCGCCGCCGCGCTCCAGCACCGCGGGATCACCGTCGTGCACGACTTCGGCGAGTCCGACGGCGTGCTCTTCCTCGTCATGGAGCTGCTCGACGGTCACAACCTCAGCCAGCTCCTCGGCGACAAGAACGGCAAGGCCCCGCTGCCCGTCGCCGAGGTCGTCGACATCGCCACGCAGGTCGCCGACGCCCTCGCCTACACCCACCGCCAGGGCGTGGTGCACCGCGACCTCAAGCCCGCCAACATCGTGCGGCTCGGCGACGGGGCCGTGAAGATCTGCGACTTCGGGATAGCGCGATTCGCCGCCGACAACGGCATCACCTCGCGCCTCACCGGCACCGGCATCGCCATGGGCACCCCGCACTACATGTCCCCCGAGCAGATCGGCGGCGGAGGGGAGATCGACCACCGCAGCGACCTGTACTCGCTGGGCTGCGTCCTGTACGAGATCGCCACCGGCGTCCCGCCGTTCGACCTGGAGGACACCTGGGCGGTCCTGGTCGGCCACCGGGACACCACGCCCGCGCCCCTGCGCAGCCACCGCCCGGAGCTGCCGGCCGCCCTCGACCTGCTCGTCCTCGACCTGCTGGCCAAGGCCCCGGAGGCCCGCCCGGCGGACGCGACGGAGATCCGCAGCCGGCTCGCCCCGGGCCGCCCTGCCCCGCGCCCGCCGCTCGCCCTGCCCGGCTGGGCCGGCCGGATCACCATCGGCCGCCCGGCGACGACCACCTTCATGGGCGCCCCCACGGCCGCGTACGACCCGGCGACGGCGCTGACCGGGGAGTGGACCCGGGCGATCCCGGCGCTGCCCGGACCGGCGAGCCCGGCGAGCCCGGCGACCGGCACCCTCGCGCCCCCGCACCCGCTCCTCGCCGAGGCCACCCAGGCGGCGGCCCCCGCCTCCGCGCAGACCTCCGCCCCCGGCCACGACCACAGCACCCTGCCCGGCACCGGCCTCGTCCCCCTGCCCGCCCCCTCCCCGGCACCCGGTTCCACGGGCCCCGTCACCGCGCTCGCCTCCGAACTCCTCGCCGTGCTCGCCGGCCGCCACCGGGCCGGGCTCGGGCTGGGCCGGCTCGGGCGGTGGGAGGAGGCGGCCGAGGTGCACCGGACCGTCGTCCGCGACCGCGGCCAGGTCCTCGGCGCGGACCACCCCGACACGCTGGCCAGCCGCTACGAACTGGCCTTCGCGCTGGCCCGCTCGGCCCGGCACGCCGACGCGCTGCGCGAGTTCGGCGCGGTCTCCGAGGGGCGCGCCCGCACCCTCGGCACCGACCACGCCGACACCCTCGCCGCGCGCCAGGAGACCGCGTACGTCCTCGGCGGGCTCGGCCGCCACGCGGAGGCGCACTCCGTGTACGCGGCGGTGCTCGGCGTGCGCGAACGCACCATGGGCCAGGAGCACCCCGACACCCTGCGCTGCCGGCACAACCTGGCCTTCACCCTCGGCCGGCTGGACCGGCTGCCGGAGGCGTACGCGACGGCCCGCGAGGTCGCCGACGCCCGCGGCCGGCTCCTGGGCGCCGCCCACCCCGACACGCTCGCCACCCGTCACGAGGTGGCGCACCTCCTGGGCCGGCTCGGGCGCTGGGCGGACGCGCTGACCCAGTACCGCGAGGTGGCCGACGCGCGCGCCACCGCCCTCGGCGCCGACCACGCCGACACGCTCGCCGCACGCTACGAGGCGGGCATCTGCCTCGGGCGGCTCGGCCGCGCCGAGGAGGCCGCCGAGCTCTACCGGGAGCTCGCCGCGGACCGCACCCGGGCCGTCGGGCCCGAACACCCGGAGACCCTGCGGGCACGGCACGGCCTCGGCGTGAGCCTGGGCCGCCTCGGCCGGTGGGAGGACGCCCTGGCCGAGGCCCGCGCGGTCTGCGGGCTGCGCACGCGCGTACTGGGCCCGGACCACCCCGACACGCTCGTGAGCCGCCGCGAGATCGGCATCGGGCTCGGCTGGCTGGGCCGCCACGAGGACGCCCTGGAGGAGTACCGACGCGTCGCCGACAGCCGCACCCGCACCCTGGGCGCCGCCCACCCCGACACGCTCGCGGCCCGGGCGGACGAGGCACACTGCACGCAGCGCATGGGGCGCGGGCAGCGGCGGTAGGGGAGTTGCGGGGGTCCCGACGTTGACGCCGGGCGGGCTCCCACCGGCGGCGTGAAGCTGATCTGCGAGTGCGCTTAAGAAATCCTCGATGGACCATGGGCTCCAGGTACGAAAGATTTGTTTCAGGGATCTTGGGTGCTTCGCCGCGCCCGGAACCTGCACATCACAGGACGCGTACGTCGGGAGCCGTTACATTGAAGGCGCTGGTCAAGCAGAAGGCAGAGCCGGGACTCTGGCTCATGGACGTTCCCGAGCCCGAGATCGGTCCGGGTGACGTGCTCATCAAGGTCAAGCGGACCGGTATCTGCGGGACCGACCTGCACATCCGCTCCTGGGACGGCTGGGCGCAGAAGACCATCGCCACGCCGCTGACCCTCGGGCACGAGTTCGTCGGCGAGGTCGTCGAGACCGGCCGCGACGTCGCGGACATCGAGGTCGGCGACCTGGTCAGCGGCGAGGGCCACCTGGTCTGCGGCAAGTGCCGCAACTGTCTGGCCGGCCGCCGGCACCTGTGCCGTGCCACCGTGGGCCTCGGGGTCGGCCGCGACGGCGCCTTCGCCGAGTACGTCGCGCTGCCCGCGTCCAACGTCTGGGTGCACCGCGTCGACGTCGACCTCGACGTCGCCGCGATCTTCGACCCCTTCGGCAACGCCGTGCACACCGCGCTGTCCTTCCCGCTGGTCGGCGAGGACGTCCTGGTCACCGGTGCGGGCCCGATCGGCATCATGGCCGCCGCGCTCGCCAAGCACGCCGGCGCGCGCCACGTCGTCATCACCGACGTCAGCGAGGAGCGCCTCGCGCTGGCCCGCAAGACGGGCGTCTCGCTGGCCCTGAACGTCGCCGAGCAGTCCATCGCCGACGGCCAGCGCACCCTCGGTCTGAAGGAGGGCTTCGACGTCGGTCTGGAGATGTCCGGCAATCCGCGCGCGATGCGCGACATGATCGCCAACATGACCCACGGCGGCAAGATCGCCATGCTCGGTCTGCCCAGCGAGGACTTCTCGGTCGACTGGGCGAAGATCGTCACGTCCATGATCACCATCAAGGGGATCTACGGCCGCGAGATGTTCGAGACCTGGTACGCCATGTCCGTGCTCCTGGAGGGCGGCCTCGACCTCGCCCCCGTGATCACCGGCCGCTACGCCTACACCGACTTCGAGGCCGCGTTCGACGACGCCGCCTCCGGCAAGGGCGGCAAGATCATCCTCGACTGGACCGTCTGACCCCCGGACCGACGTCCTCCCGTAGACCTTCAGGAGCTGCACTCCATGTTCGATTCCGTACGCGACGACCTCCTCGCCACCCTCGAGGAGATCAAGCAGGCCGGCCTCCACAAGCCCGAGCGGGTCATCGGCACCCCCCAGAACGCGACCGTCTCGGTCACCTCGGGCGGCCGCCCCGGCGAGGTGCTCAACTTCTGCGCCAACAACTACCTGGGCCTCGCCGACCACCCCGAGGTGATCGCCGCCGCCCACGAGGCGCTCGACCGCTGGGGCTACGGCATGGCCTCCGTCCGCTTCATCTGCGGCACCCAGGAGGTCCACAAGGAACTGGAGGCGCGTCTGTCCTCCTTCCTCGGCCAGGAGGACACGATCCTCTACTCCTCCTGCTTCGACGCCAACGGCGGCGTCTTCGAGACGATCCTGGGCGCCGAGGACGCCGTCATCTCCGACGCCCTCAACCACGCCTCGATCATCGACGGCATCCGCCTCTCCAAGGCCCGCCGCTTCCGCTACGCCAACCGCGACATGGCCGACCTGGAGCAGCAGCTCAAGGCGGCGGACGAGGGTGGCGCGCGGCGCAAGCTGATCGTCACCGACGGCGTGTTCTCCATGGACGGCTACGTCGCGCCGCTGGACGAGATCTGCGACCTGGCCGAGCGCTACGACGCCATGGTCATGGTCGACGACTCGCACGCCGTCGGCTTCGTCGGCCCCGGCGGGCGCGGCACCCCCGAGCTGCACGGCGTGATGGACCGGGTCGACATCATCACCGGCACCCTCGGCAAGGCCCTCGGCGGTGCCTCCGGCGGCTACGTCGCGGCCCGCGCCGAGATCGTCGCCCTGCTGCGCCAGCGCTCGCGCCCGTACCTGTTCTCCAACACCCTCGCCCCGGTGATCGCCGCCGCCTCCCTCAAGGTCCTCGACCTGCTGGAGTCCGCCGGTGACCTGCGGGACCGCCTCAACGCCAACACGGCGCTGTTCCGCTCCCGGATGACCGAGGCGGGCTTCGACATCCTCCCCGGCGACCACGCCATCGCCCCCGTCATGATCGGCGACGCCGCCGAGGCGGGACGGATGGCCGAGCTCCTCCTGGAGCGCGGCGTGTACGTGATCGGCTTCTCGTACCCGGTCGTGCCGCAGGGCGCGGCCCGCATCCGCGTGCAGCTGTCGGCCGCCCACTCCACGGACGACGTGCACCGCGTGGTGGACGCGTTCGTCGAGGCCCGGGACGCCCTGCGAAACTAGGGGCATGATCGAAGCGCGGCGGCTGCACATTCTCCGGGCGGTGGCCGACCACCGTACTGTCACGGCGGCTGCCGCCGCGCTCTATCTCACGCCCTCCGCGGTCTCCCAGCAGCTGGCCGCCCTGGAGCAGGAGACCGGCCACCGGCTGGTGGACCGCAACGCCCGGGGCACCCGGCTCACCCCGGCCGGCGAGATCCTGCTGAGCCACGCCAATGCCGTCCTGGCCCAGCTGGAGCGGGCCGAGGCCGAGCTCGCCGCCTACGGCTCGGGCGAGGCCGGTACGGTGACGGTGGCCGCGTTCGCCACCGGCATCGGCCTGGTCGTCGCCCCGGCGATCGGCTCCCTGGCCCGCAGCTCGCCCGGCATCCGGGTCCGGGTGCAGGACGCCGAGGGCGACGAGAGCCTGCTGATGGTCCTGGACCGGCAGGTCGACGTGGCGGTCGCCGTCGAGTACCGGGGGGCACCCGGTGAGGACGACGCCCGCCTCACCCGCGTACCGCTGTACGCGGAGCCGTTCGACGTGGTGCTCCCGCCGGACCACGCGCTCGCGGACCGCGAGCGGATCTCCCTCGGCGACCTGGCGAAGGACTCCTGGATCGGCCAGTCCGCCGGCAACCCCTGCCATGACGTCACCGTCCTGGCCTGCGAATACGCCGGCTTCGCCCCGGTCTTCGCGCATGTCTCCGACGACTTCCGCGCCGTCGTCGCGCTCTCCGCGGCGGGCGCGGGCGTGGCCCTGGTGCCCCGCTCGGCCCTCCGCGGCACCGACCTCACCGGCGTGGTCGTCCGCCCCGCCGACGGCGTGGCCCCGACCCGCCGGGTCTTCGGAGCCGTCCGCCGCGGCGCGGAGGAGCACCCCCTGATCCACCCCGTCCTCGCCGCCCTGCAAGAGGCGGCGAGGCGGCCCTAGGGCGTCCGCGCACTCCCTACTTCAGGAGCGTCGCCCCGGCCCAGTCGGCGTGGTCGCTGTTGATGCCGTCGCCGGCGTCGGTGACCTTGAGGGTGAGGGTGGTGACTCCGGTGACGTCGAGGTCGACGGTGGCGGTGGGGCTGGTGGGGGTGATGGTGGTGGGGGAGGTGTAGAGCTTGGTGCCGTCTCCCCAGATCTCGAAGGTCACGGTGGCGTTGTTCGTGATCTCGTCGTCGACGCCGAGGTCGGACTGGAAGCGGCTGTAGCCGCCGTTCAGGGCGTAGGCGATCGTGCTGTTGGCGTGGGTGCCGATGCCCTTGGTGTAGGTGGTGCCGTTGAGGGTGAGGGTGTTGCCCCCGACGCTCTTGTCCTTGCCGACGGTGCCCCAGCCGATCACGGGCGTTCCCGTCCAGTTCAGGTCGGCGAGGGCCGTCCGGGTCTGCGGGCGGGTGATCAGCTTGGCCCCGGCCCAGTCGGCGTGGTCGCTGTTGATGCCGTCGCCGGCGTCGGTGACCTTGAGGGTGAGGGTGGTGACTCCGGTGACGTCGAGGTCGACGGTGGCGGTGGGGCTGGTGGGGGTCATGGTGGGGGAGGTGTAGAGCTTGGTGCCGTCTCCCCAGATCTCGAAGGTCACGGTGGCGTTGTTCGTGACTTCGTCGTCGACGCCGAGGTCGGACTGGAAGCGGCTGTAGCCGCCGTTGAGGGCGTAGGCGATGGTGCTGTTGGCGTGGGTGCCGATGCCCTTGGCGTACGTCGTGCCGTTGAGTCGGATCGGGGCGCCGTCGACGCTCCTGTCCTTGGTGACGCTGCCGAAGTCGCTCCGGGCGCTGGTCCAGGTCAGCGTGCTCAGGTCGACCGGCCGGCCGTCGCCGCCGGTGGAGGCGGTGACGGCGTTGCTCGCGCCGGAGACGTTCCCGGCGGCGTCGACCGCCTTCACCGTGAAGGTGTACGGCGTCCACGGCGTCAGGCCCGTGGCGGTGAAGCGGGTGGCGCTGCCCGTCGTGGTGCCGACGAGCGTGGTGCCGCGGTAGACCTGGTAGCCGGTCACGCCGACGTTGTCGTCGGACGCCGTCCAGGCCAGGTCGACGCTGCCGGAGGTCACGCCGCTCGCCGCGAGACCGGTCGGGGCGTTGGGCGCGATGGTGTCGCCCGTCGGGGCGGCCCCGGCGGACGCGGTCACGGTCGCGCCGGCGGTCACCGGCACCGTGACGTACGAGACGGTCTTGCCGTACAGGGACTTCGTCCGCGCCGTGTACGGGGTGCCGTTCACCGTGATCGTGCCGTGGGTGCCGTAGAACTGGGCCTCCCAGTCCACGGTGCCACCGGAGTTGTTGGTGAGCTTCGACGCCGTCGTGCCGGTGTGCTGGAGGTTGAGGTCGTTGTCGCCGACCTTCAGGTGGTCGATCTCCACCCACGGCGTCTCGGACGTCAGCCGCGACACGGTGGCGAGCCGGTCCTTCGGGGCGTCGGGCTGCACGCCCATCATGCCGTCGATCGTGTTGCTCACCGCGAGGAAGGAGATCTCGGGGTACGTGTTCTTCTCGGCCATCAGCTTCTTGAGCCAGGCCCAGCCCTCGGCCGTGCGGTTGTACTGGTAGTACATCTCGGGCAGGTAGGAGGTCGCCTCGACGTTCAGGTCGTCGTCGTTCGCGGCGACGAAGTCCAGGTAGCCCTCGGTCCGCGGGCCGTGGTCGCCGAGCCCGGTCAGCATCATCAGGAAGCTGGCCTCGTGGCCCCAGCTGCTGTAGCCGGTGCCAGCGGCGTCCTTGCCCCGGACGTACCGGTTGTTCGCCGCGTCCCACCAGCCGGTCTCGAAGTGGTCGCGGACCCGCTGGGCGCGCGCCGCCCAGGTGCTGCTGCCGGCGGTGTCGCCCTTGGCCTTGAGGATCTCCGAGTAGGCGAGCATCGACTGGTACTGGTAGCCGAGGGAGTCGGCGGCCGAGACCAGGTTCTCGTTCGGGAACTCGAAGTAGGTGGCGGTGTACTCGCCGGGCTGCTTCCGCGAGACCGGCTGCTCCGCCGCCGGGGCGGCGTCGTTCCACTTGACCTCGTGGCCGGAGAGGAACGTCCCCATCGTCGAGTCGTAGAACTTCGAGAGGTCGGGGTCGTTGAGCCAGGCCGGGTCGCCGGTCCACTGGTACTGCTTGTACGCCTTCGTCATCAGGTTGAATGGCGAGGGAAGTTCGCGGAAGCCGGTGCCGTCGATGTAGTACATGGCGCCGTACGAGCTGTGCGCCCACAGCGGCCAGCCGTTCTGGCCCGGGTCGTCGGCGTCTCCGGCGAAGGTCTTCATCATCCGGAAGGTCTCCGCGTCCAGGCCGACGGCGTGCGCGCCGTCCGACTGGTGGGAGATGTCGCGGTTGTAGTACGACTCGCGGTTGGTGTACGCGCCCCAGTAGCCCGGCTCGACCGTCGGGTGCGCCGCGTTCTTGAGCCGCCACCACTCCGGCTCGTGGCCCATCATCGGGTTGCCCGGATAGAAGGTCATCGCGAGCGCGCGGTTCTTGCCCCAGGTGAAGCCGTCGTTGAGGGCCGCGTTCGGGGACTTGATGCTCAGGGTGCTGGTCGGCGCCCCCACGTGCTCCTGGATGGTGATCCGGTCGATCCGCGGGACCTCGCCCGTCGAGGTGGCCGTCAGCTCGATGACGTCACCGGGCTTGAGCGGGATCTTGCTCGACGTGCGGGTGTCGATGTTGACGGGGTCGGTGTAGTCGCGTCCGTAGCGGCGCGAGGTGCCCCAGGAGTCCATGGCGGTGGAGTTCACGGTGATCTTGTACGTCACGCCGTTCTCGGTCATGCCGTTGTAGCGCGTGATGAGGTCGTACGTCCCGGCCGTGCCGGAGAAGGTGCTCCTGGCGGTGCTCGTCTGGCCCGCCGCGCCCCGGACGTAGGTGACGTTGTCGACCGTCGATCCGTTCCAGGTGTGGTTCACCGTGTCCGTCGCGAAGTTGGTCAGCGACATGTTCTCGGCTTCGATCACGTACGGGCCCGCTGCCGCACCGGCGGGGGTGGCGGCCATCGCCGGCGCGGGGCCGGGGAGGGCGAGTGCGGTGCCGACCACTGCGAGCACAGCGGTCATCGCACAGGAAGAACGACGCATGTGAGGTCGCTCCCTTCAGGTGGGGGTGTCCCTCCGGAGAGGTGAGCTGAGGGTGAGCTCTGTTGAACTGTGTTGAATATTGAGGCTTTCAGTCATGTCTCTGTCAATACTTCGCGTTCACCTTGCTCGCGTCGGGGATGTCGACCGGAAGGAGTGGGGTGCCGGTCGGGCCCGGCGCGGGCACGGGGTGCCGCAGCGGCCGGGCGAGCCCCCGGAGATGTCATGAACGCGCAGGTCAGCCGCGAAACGGAACGAGGTCCTCGAGGCGTCCGAGTCGGTCGGAGGCGGAGGTTCCAGAGTCCTTGGCCGGATCCGTCACGGCCGGAGAGCCCGGCGACTTTCCATCCGAGATTGACGTACTTTCAGAAAACCTTCCTCGCCGTATTGCATGCACATGGCGAGTGGCGGTAGGGTTCAGACCCGGAAGGGTTGTGTGAAACGCACAAGAGTGAACACGTTCCCCGGTCGGCGGCCGCCCGTCGGCTCGCCCGGACCGTCCTAGTCCTCCGACCGCACCCAGCCCGACGCCTCGATGCGCGCCCCGTCGGCGGGCCGGGCCTCGTCGAACAGGGGGCGGCCCGAGGGATCCAGGACGCGCAGGGCGTCCACGTACACGCCCCGGCCGACGTAGCGCGCGTCGGTCGTGCAGCGCCAGCGCAGACGGGTGGAGGGCGTGGCGGCGGCGGGCAGCTCCGCCGTGACGGTGTGCCAGGTACGGCCGGACCAGCCGGTCGCCGTGCCCGTGGGGTGGGGTCCCGGAGTCTCGCCCGCGACCGCGAACGGCAGGGCGTGCCAGGTCGTGCCGCCGTCCGTGGAGGACTCCAGGCGGACGGCGTCCGTGCCGGGTTCGGTGTCCCACCACAGCGCGCAGGTGAGGCGCGCGGCGCCGGGGACGGCGGGCAGGGTGAGGGTGGCGGTGGTGCCGTTCGCCATGCCGGTGAACCACGCCGTGCGTCCGCGCGCCGGGCGGACCGGCACGGCGCGGGCCAGGTGGTCGGCGGCGGCGACGCGCGGGGCGGAGCCGGAGCGCCAGGTGCGCACGGGGTGGACGGAGTTGCCGAGGACGACGAGGAAGGCGTCCGTCGTGGGGTCCAGGACCAGACTGGTGCCCGTGAAGCCGGTGTGGCCCGCGGTGCGCGGAGTGGCCATGGCGCCCATGTACCAGTGCTGGTACAGCTCGAAGCCCAGGCCGTGCTCGTCGCCGGGGAACGCGGTGTTGAAGTCGGTGAACATCAGCTCCACCGACGCGGGGGAGAGGATGCGGGCGTCCCCGTACGCCCCGCCGTTGAGCAGGGTGCGCGCGAGGACGGCGAGGTCCCAGGCGGTCGAGAACACCCCGGCGTGCCCGGCGACGCCGCCCATGCCGTATGCGTTCTCGTCGTGGACCTCGCCCCACACCATCCCCCGCTCCAGCCTGGACCAGGGAGCCCGGGCGTCCTCCGTGGCGGCGATCGAGGGGCGCCAGGAGAGCGGGGGATTGAAACGTGTGCGGTGCATCCCGAGCGGAGCGGTGATCTCGCTTCGGAGCAGGGCATCCAGAGGGTGACCGGTGATCTCCTCCAGGATCAGCTGGAGCGTGATCAGATTGAGGTCGGAGTAGAGGTAGACCGTGCCCGGCGGGTTCGCCGGCACCTCGTTCCACAGCAGCCGCAGGCGCCCCTCGCGTGTCGGCTCCTTGTAGAGCGGGATCCAGGCACGGAACCCCGAGGTGTGCGTGAGCAGCTGCCGGACCGTCACGTCCCGCTTCCCGCCGCCCCCGAACTCCGGGAGGTACGCCGTGACCCGCTCCTCCAGGACCAGCGCGCCCCGCTCGATCTGCTGCACCGCGAGCAGCGAGGTGAACAGCTTCGAGACGGAGGCCAGGTCGAAGACGGTGTCCTCGGCCATCGGGATCTGCCGGTCGGCCGGCAGCTCGACGCCCGTGTCGGTCTTCTCGTCGTACGCGGAGTAGCGCACGGCCATACCGATCGGCCGGTGCAGCGCGACCGTCCCGCCGCGCCCCGCGAGCAGCACCGCGCCCGCGTACCAGGGGTGCCGCGGCGAGGGGCGCAGGAAGGACTCGGCGTCGGCGACCAGCCGGTCCAGGTGCTCGGGGAGCAGGCCGGCGCGCGCGGCGGAGCCGTGCCGCAGGGTGGTGCGCCGGGCACGGCCGGACGCGGGACCCGCGCCGCCTGGGCCCGCGCCGCCGGGACCCGGCTCGGGCGCGGCCGAGGCCCCCGGCACCGTACCGATCATCAGCGCACCTCCCAGGGCGAGAGCGCGGCCGCCGAACGCCCGGCGACTCGGACCCCGGCTCCCGCTTCGCGACGGCTCCGTCATGCCCACCCTCTCCCACCGCTCCCTGAAAGAAAACTTCGGCGACTCCGGCAAGATCTGAAACTTTCTACCGGAGCGGTGCGCGCCGGGGGAAGCGTGCCGCGCGCCAAGAAATCTGACACTGCATCAGAAAATCTCTTCCCTCGGCGGGACCGCTGCGGCATCCTGCCGCCCATGAAGACGGAGCTGAGTCGCACACTGGGGATCGAGCACGCCATCTTCGGCTTCACGCCCTTCCCCGCGGTGGCCGCCGCCATCACCAGAGCAGGCGGATTCGGCGTCCTCGGCGCGGTCCGCTACACCGCCCCCGACGACCTCGCCCGCGACCTCGACTGGATGCAGGAGCACACCGACGGGCTGCCCTACGGCCTCGACGTCGTCATGCCCGCGAAGAAGGTCGACGGGGTCAGCGAGGCCGACGTCGAGGCGATGATCCCCGAGGGGCACCGGGCGTTCGTCCGCGACACCCTCGCCAAGCACGGCGTCCCCGAACTCGCGGAGGGCGAGGCGTCCGGCTGGCGCATCACCGGCTGGATGGAGCAGGTCGCCCGCAACCAGCTCGACGTCGCCTTCGACTACCCCATCAAGCTGCTGGCCAACGCCCTCGGCTCGCCCCCCGTCGACGTCGTCGAGCGCGCCCACGCGCACGGCGTCCTCGTCGCCGCCCTCGCCGGCAGCGCCCGGCACGCCCGCCACCACGCCGAGGCCGGCATCGACGTCGTCGTCGCCCAGGGCTACGAGGCCGGCGGCCACACCGGCGAGATCGCCTCCATGGTCCTCACCCCCGAGGTCGTCGAGGCCGTCGCCCCGCTGCCCGTCCTCGCCGCCGGCGGCATCGGAAGCGGCGAGCAGATCGCCGCCGGGCTCGCCCTCGGCGCCCAGGGCGTCTGGCTCGGCTCCCTCTGGCTCACCACCACCGAGGCCGAGATGCACTCCCGCGCCCTCACCGCCAAACTGCTCGCCGCCGGCTCCGGCGACACCGTCCGGTCCCGCGCCCTGACCGGCAAGCCCGCGCGTCAGCTCCGTACCGAATGGACCGACGCCTGGGACGACCCCGCCGGACCCGGCACGCTGCCCATGCCGCTCCAGGGCCTCCTCGTCGCCGAGGCGGTCTCCCGGATCCAGAAGCACGAGGTGACGCCGCTGCTCGGCACGCCCGTCGGCCAGATCGTCGGCCGGATGAACTCCGAGCGCAGCGTCCAGCAGGTCTTCGACGAACTGACCAGCGGCTTCGAGAAGGCCATCGACCGGATCAACCGCATCGCGGGAAGGAGCACCCAGTGACGGAGGCACCGAACGGTTTCTGGTCCCAGGCCGCCGCGGACCCCGGACGCACGGTCCTGGTCGCGCCCGACGGCGAGGAGTGGACCGCGGGCCGCCTGCTCGCCGACGTCAACCGGCTGGTGCACGGCCTGCGCGCGGCCGGGATGGAGCGCGGCGACGCCTTCGCCGTCGTCCTGCCCAACGGGGTCCCCTTCCTCACCGCCTACCTCGCCGCCGCCCAGGCGGGCTTCTACCTCGTCCCGGTCAACCACCACCTGGTCGGCCCCGAGATCGCCTGGATCGTCTCCGACTCCGGCGCCAAGGTCCTCATCGCCCACGAGCGCTTCGCCGAGGCCGCCGCCCAGGCCGCCGACGAGGCGGCGCTGCCGGCCGCCCACCGGTACGCGGTCGGCGCCCTGCCCGGCTTCCGCCCGTACGCCGAACTCCTCGACGGGCAGCCCGCGTCGGCGCCCGCCGACCGCACCCTCGGCTGGGTCATGAACTACACCTCGGGCACCACCGGCCGCCCCCGCGGCATCCGCCGCCCGCTGCCCGGCAAGCTGCCCGAGGAGACCTACCTCGGCGGCTTCCTCGGCATCTTCGGCATCCGGCCCTTCGACGGCAACGTCCACCTGGTCTGCTCGCCGCTCTACCACACGGCCGTGCTCCAGTTCGCGGGCGCTGCCCTGCACATCGGGCACCCGCTCGTCCTCATGGACAAGTGGACCCCTGAGGAGATGCTGCGGCTCATCGACACCCACCGCTGCACCCACACCCACATGGTGCCCACCCAGTTCCACCGGCTCCTCGCGCTGCCCGAGGCGACCAGGGACCGCTACGACGTCTCCTCCATGCGGCACGCCATCCACGGCGCCGCGCCCTGTCCCGACCACGTCAAGCGGGCGATGATCGAGTGGTGGGGCCACTGCGTCGAGGAGTACTACGCGGCCAGTGAGGGCGGCGGCGCCTTCGCCACCGCCGAGGACTGGCTCAAGAAGCCCGGCACCGTCGGCCGTGCCTGGCCGATCAGCGAGCTCGCCGTCTTCGACGACGACGGCGAACGGCTGCCGCCCGGGCAGCTCGGCACCGTGTACATGAAGATGAGCACCGGCGCCTTCCGCTACCACGGCGACGAGGCCAAGACGAAGTCGAGCCGCATCGGGGACTTCTTCACGGTGGGCGACCTCGGCGTCCTCGACGAGGACGGCTACCTCTTCCTCCGCGACCGCAAGATCGACATGATCATCTCGGGCGGTGTGAACATCTACCCCGCCGAGATCGAGGCCGCGCTCCTCGCCCACCCGGCCGTCGCCGACGCCGCCGCCTTCGGCATCCCGCACGCCGACTGGGGCGAGGAGGTCAAGGCGGTCGTCGAGCCGGCCGAGGGCCACGCGCCCGGACCCGAGCTCGCCGCGGCGATCCTGGCCCACTGCGAAACCCGTCTCGCCGGATATAAACGTCCCAAGTCCGTGGACTTCATCACGGTCATGCCCCGCGATCCCAACGGCAAGCTGTACAAGCGCCGGCTCCGCGATCCGTTTTGGGAAGGCCACGACCGGGCGCTGTGACGGACCCTGACCTCCTGTCAGCTGCGTGAGCACGCGGCGCACGGAGGACGATCCTCCCTTTATGGCAGGATTCAGGGCATGAGTTCGAGCGCGGCAGCACTGACACGACAATGGACCACCTGGGGGCCGATCGTCGCCGCGGTGGGCCTCGCCCTCGGCTGGGGGCGCGACCTGTCCGGCTTCGCGGTGGTAGTCATCGCGGCCTGTCTCTTCGCCGCGGTGCTCGCCGCCGTGCACCACGCGGAGGTGATCGCCCACCGGATCGGCGAGCCCTACGGCTCGCTCGTCCTCGCGGTCGCCGTCACCGTCATCGAGGTCGGACTGATCGTCACCCTGATGGCCGGCGGCGGCGACAAGGCATCCACGTACGCCCGGGACACGGTCTTCGCCGCCGTCATGATCACCTGCAACGGCATCGTCGGCCTGTCGCTGCTGGTGGGCGCGCTGCGCAACCGCGTCGCCGTCTTCAACGCGGAGGGCTCCGGCGGCGCGCTCGCCACCGTCTGCACCCTGGCGACCATGACGCTGGTCCTGCCGACCTTCACCACGAGCCACCCCGGCCCCGAGTTCTCCAGCGCCCAGCTGGCCTTCGCCGCCGTCGCCTCGCTCTGCCTGTACGGAGTGTTCGTCGCGGTGCAGACGGTCCGGCACCGCGACTACTTCCTGCCGGTGCCGCGCCCCGGCAAGGACGGCAAGGAGTCCGAGGACGACCACGCCGACCCGCCCACCTCCCGCGAGATGTGGATCAGCCTCGGGCTGCTCGTGGTCGCCCTCGTCGCCGTCGTCGGCAACGCCAAGCTGGTCTCGCCCACCATCGAGGACGGCGTCGAGTCCGCCGGCCTGCCGAAGGCAGTCGTGGGTGTCGTCATCGCCCTCATGGTGCTGCTCCCCGAGACCCTCGCCGCCGTGCGCGCGGCCCGCCGGGACCGGATGCAGACCAGCATGAACCTGGCCTACGGCTCCGCCATCGCCAGCATCGGCCTGACCATCCCGTCCATCGCGCTGGCCTCCATCTGGCTCTCCGGCCCCCTCGTCCTCGGCCTGGGCCCCCTCCACATGGTGCTGCTCGTCCTCACCGCCGTGGTCAGCGCCCTCACCGTGGTCCCCGGACGGGCCACGCTCCTCCAGGGCAGCGTCCACCTCTCGATCTTCGCCGCCTTCGTGTTCCTGTCGTTCAGCCCCTGACGACCACGATCCTCAGCGCCGGCGAGCGCAGGATGTCCTTCTCGCAGAACCGGGAGGTCACCCAGCGCTCGCCCGCGTACAGCGCCGTCTGGTCGCTGTAGTGCGGCGAGAGCGGGTTCGAGGACTGGGAGTACGTCAGGAGGGTGCGGGCCACCGGGCACCGCCCGCCGTCCCAGCCCACCGCCTGCACATGGCTGGTGCCGTGCGCGACCTCCGTGTAGCCGCCGCCCGCCGGGTTCCACACGGGCTCCGTCTTGTTCCACACGCCCAGCGCCTCGGTGCCGCCGCCCACCGGGAGGCGCACCCCGTTCCGCTCCACGAACTGGTGCCGCCCGAGCGGGGCGTCCAGCGCGATCCCCGCCGCGCGCAGCTCGGCCGCCGCGTCCCTCAGGGCCTTCGCGAAGGACGGCGCGCCGGTGTTCACCGTGTTCGGGGTGCCGACCGGGTCGGCCGCCGAGAACGGCACCTTCCACTGCTCGGCCTGCGGCGTCGTGGCCGTGAACCTGCGCCAGAACCGGTCGAAGAGCAACGCGCCCCGGCTCCCGGCGTCCATCGTGCGGTCCCAGGCGCCCAGCACCCGGCACACCTCCGGATCATCGGCGAGGAGCGCCGCGCAGGCCCGGGCCGTGTCGGCCGCCGCGAGATCACCGGCGGGCGCCCGGTCGGCGAACTGCTGGCGCTGCAGATCGGCCACCGTCAGCCGCCCGCGCTCCGCCATGGCCGCCACGTCCTCGACGGCGCCGCGGGTCCGCATCGAGCGCGGGGTCCCGACCGTGCCGAAGATCCGCTCGTAGCCGGTCACCGGCCGGTCGGCGTTGGCCAGCCAGGCGCTGTCGTTCGAGTTCTCCACGTACGGCGCGTCCCGCAGCACCGGCATCCGCGCGGGCCCGAAGACCCCCGGCTGCACCGCGTCCGGGTCCGAACCGAGCGCGCAGTCGCCCCGCGCGCCGTCCAGCACCGCCACACCCGAGGCCGGATAGGTGACGCGGCCCAGCGGGGTGGAGCAGCGCTGCGCCAGCTCGTCGGTGATCCGCGGCAGCAGCTGCGCCTGCGTGAACAGGGTGTGACCCGAGGAGTCGGCGGCGATCGTGTTCACCCACGGGAGGCCCTGGGTGCGCCGCAGCGTGTCGACCAGACCTCGCGTCGAACGGGACCGGGCGAAACCGAGCGCCGTGTCGGAGGCCCGCAGGTTCGCCGCATTGGGGTCGTTCAGGGCGAAGGCCGTCGTCGCCGTCCAGGGCAGCGGCAACTGCGGACCGAGCCCGGACACCACCGGCCCGTACCGCGTCCACCACTGGGTACGGGTCACCGGGGCGCCGTCCTTGACCGCGACCGTGACCGTGCGCGGGGTCATCCGCTCCGGCCGGCCGTCCACCAGGTACGCCGTGGGGTCGGCCGGGTCGAGGGTGAGCTGGTGCAGGTTCAGCGGGACGCCCGTGGCGACGGTGTGGCTCCAGGCCACCTTGTCGTTGAAACCGATACTGACCGGGACCGTGCCGAGCAGGGAGGCGCCGGAGACGTTCAGCTCGCCGGGGATCGTCTGCTGGGACTGCCAGAAGCGCCGGCCGCCCTGCCAGGGGTAGTGCGGATTGCCCAGCAGCAGGCCGCGCCCGTTCGCGGTGGCCGAGCCCTGGAACGCGACGGCGTTCGAGCCCATCGTGGCGTTCTCGGCCGCGAACAGCGCCCGCGCCGCCTCGGCCGTACGGTCCGGGTCGGGGACGTCGGCGCCGGCGGCGCGGCCGGCGGCGGCCCCGTTGGTGGCGGCTCCCGTGGCGGCGGGCGGCCGGGCGGCGGTGATGCCGTCCGCGCCACGGCCCTGGCCGCCGAGGACGGAGACCGCCCAGCCGCGCCGCGCCACGTCGAGCTCGGTGACCGGCCGGACCCAGGCGGCACCGGCGCAGGCCGGGTCCGTGACGCGGTTCTTGCGCAGCCACGCGTTGTACCCGGCCGCCCAGCCGCGCATCAGCTCCCTGGACGGGCGGCTGGGACCGGCGGGCGCCGGCGTGGCGAGCAGCGCCTCCACCGTGCCCGCGTCCTTCGCCCCGCGGAAGAACAGGTCGCTGGACAGGTTCTTCGTCGCCAACGACAGGGACCCGTCCGGCGCGCCGTCGGCGCCGAACCAGCGCGAGCGCTCGCCGGCCACGGTCACGAAGCCGTCGGCGAGGACGCAGACCTGGTCCGCGGCCTGCGCCCAGCCGGTGCCGAAGCCGAGGTTCGCGTAGTCCTTGGCCACGATGTGCGGGATGCCGTACTCGGTGTAGCGGATGACGGCGGACAGGCCCCGGTCCGACGGATGCCGGTCGCGGTCGCCGGTGTCGGCGACGGCCGCGGCGGGCAACGAGGCGGTGACGGTGGCGAGAGCCGCCCCGACCAGCGCCAGGCGTCTGAACCGGGCGGGGAACAAGGTGCGGAAGTGCAAGGTCCCTCCCAACGGGCGTACGGTGCGTGCGGGTTGGGCCATGCATTCAGCTGAGCGCTTGCTTTGTCAACATCCCGTCCGATGTCCGGCGTGTCCCGGGTACTTGACCGGCGGCTCCGCCCCGCACAGGATCCGTGTCCATGGAACGAGGAATGGACCGGGAAACCGGCCGCGAGCTGCTCACCCTCACCGTCGACGGCGTGCTGCGCGCGAGCGCCCGGCGCGTCCCCGACCGGACCGCCGTGCGCTACACCGACCGGACGTGGACCTACGCCGAGCTGGACGCCGCCGTCTCGACGGCCGCCGCCGTCCTGCTGGACCCCGACGGCGCCGGCCTCGTGGCGGGCGACCGGGTCGCGACCTACGCCCACAACTCGGACGCCTACCTGATCGCGTTCCTCGCCTGCGCCCGGGCGGGCCTCGTCCACGTGCCGGTCAACCACCACCTCACCGGCGAGGACCTCGACTACATCCTTCACCAGTCGGGCAGTTCACTGGTGCTCACCGACCCGGCGCTCGCCGGACGCGTCCCGGAGGACTTCCCCGTACGGGCCCTGCGGGACGCCGAGGACTCGCTGCTCGCCTCCCTCGCCGCGCCGCGGCCGTACGAGGGCGGGCGCGACCCCGGCGAGCTCGTGCAGCTGCTGTACACCTCGGGCACCACCGCCCTGCCCAAGGGCGCGATGATGACGCACCGGGCCCTGGTGCACGAGTACGCGAGCGCCCTCGACGCCCTGGACCTGGGCGCGGACGACCGGCCGGTGCACTCGCTGCCGCTCTACCACTCGGCGCAGATGCACGTGTTCCTGCTGCCGTACCTCGCCGTGGGCGCCGAGAACACGATCGTCGACGGGCCCGACCCGGCGGTCCTCCTCGACCTGGTCGGATCGGGCCGCTGCGACAGCCTGTTCGCCCCGCCGACGGTCTGGATCGGGCTCGCCAACCACCCCGGCTTCGCCACCCGTGACCTCACGGCCCTCCGCAAGGCCTACTACGGCGCCTCGATCATGCCGGTGCCGGTCCTGGAGCGGCTGCGCGCGCACCTGCCCGGCCTGCGCTTCTACAACTGCTTCGGCCAGTCCGAGATCGGCCCGCTCGCCACCGTCCTCGGCCCCGACGAGCACGAGGGCCGCATGGACTCCTGCGGCCGCCCGGTCCGCCACGTCGAGGCCAGGGTCGTCGACGAGCACGGCGAGGACGCGCCCGACGGCACCCCCGGCGAAGTGGTCTACCGCTCCCCGCAGTTGTGCACCGGCTACTGGGAGAAGCCCGAGGAGACGGCGGCGGCCTTCCGCGACGGCTGGTTCCACTCGGGCGACCTGGCCGTGCGGGACGCCGAGGGCTATCTCACCGTCGTCGACCGGGTGAAGGACGTCATCAACTCCGGGGGCGTCCTCGTCGCCTCCCGACAGGTCGAGGACGCCCTCTACACGCATCCGTCCGTCGCCGAGACGGCGGTCGTCGGCCTTCCGGACGAGCGCTGGATCGAGGCCGTCACTGCCTTCGTCGTCCCGCGCGGGCATGTCACGGAGGCCGAACTCCTCGCGCACGCACGGGAGAAGCTGGCCCACTTCAAGGCGCCCAAGCGGGTGCTGTTCGTGCCGGAGCTGCCCCGCAACGCCAGCGGCAAGATCCTCAAGCGCGAGCTGCGCGACCGCTACGGAGCCGCGTGAGGCCAGCTCGCGCCGCGGCGCGCCGCGCGGGAGCGTCCCGCGCGGCGGCGCCCCGTAGGGGGGTGCCCCGCCGGGGGTGCCCCGCGTCCGCCGCCCCGGAGCCCGTCAGCCCTTGAGCTCCTGCAGGACACAGAGGATGTTGCCCTCGCTGTCCTTGAACCAGGCGCCCCGCATGTCGTCCGACTCGACCACGCCGTCGACGGTCTTGAGACCGGGCAGATCGTAGTCCTCGAAGGCGACACCCTTGGAGCGGAGCTCCTTCATCTCGGCGTCGAGGTCGGCGACCTTCCAGCTGGCCAGGGTGTGCTGGGCCTGGCCGCCGTAGGGGGTCTCGTACAGGCCGATCATCGATCCCCCGGTCTCGTACATCACGTCCTCGGGGGATTCCTTGATGAGCGTGAGGCCGAGGGTCTTGCTGTAGAAGCGCTTCGCGCGGGCCATGTCGTTGACCGGAATGATCGCGGCTATGGGGGACTCCGCCAGCATCGCAACCACCTCCTTCCTCCAGGCTACGCGCCGTCCCGGAGGTCCACGATCCGCTTGATCTTCCCCACCGAGCGCTCCAGCGTCTCCGGGTCGACCACCTCCACGCCCACCGAGACCCCGATCCCGTCCTTCACCGCCGCCGCGATGGCGCGGGCCGCCTCCCGGCGCTGCTCGGGGGTGGCCCCGGCGCGCGCCTCGGCCCGTACCGTCAGGGCGTCGAGCCGGCCCTCGCGGGTGAGCCGGAGCTGGAAGTGGGGGGCGACGGAGGGGGTGCGCAGGACGATCTCCTCGATCTGGGTGGGGAAGAGGTTCACCCCGCGCAGGATGACCATGTCGTCGCTGCGGCCGCTGATCCGTTCCATCCGCCGGAAGACCCGGGCGGTGCCGGGCAGCAGCCGGGTGAGGTCGCGGGTGCGGTAGCGGATCACGGGCATCGCCTCCTTGGTCAGGGAGGTGAAGACCAGCTCGCCCTCCTCGCCGTCCGGGAGCACCTCGCCGGTGATCGGGTCGACGACTTCCGGCAGGAAGTGGTCCTCCCAGACGTGGAGACCGTCCTTGGTCTCCACGCACTCCTGCGCGACGCCGGGGCCCATCACCTCGGAGAGCCCGTAGATGTCGACGGCGTCGAGGGCGAAGCGCTCCTCGATCTCCCGGCGCATCTCCTCGGTCCAGGGCTCCGCGCCGAAGACGCCGATCCGCAGCGAGGTGCTCCGCGGGTCGATCCCCTGCCGCTCGAACTCGTCGAGCAGGGTGAGCATGTACGAGGGCGTGACCATGATGACCTCGGGCCGGAAGTCCTGGATCAGCTGGACCTGGCGGGCCGTCATGCCGCCGGAGGCGGGGATCACCGTGCAGCCGAGCCGTTCGGCCCCGTAGTGGGCGCCCAGGCCGCCGGTGAACAGGCCGTACCCGTAGGCCACGTGCACCTTGTGGCCGGGCCGGGCGCCGGCCGCGCGCAGCGAGCGGGCGACGACGTCGGCCCAGGTGTCCAGGTCCCGCTCGGTGTAGCCGACCACGGTGGGCCGGCCGGTCGTCCCGCTGGAGGCGTGGATGCGCCGGATCCGGGACTGGTCGACGGCGAACATGCCGAAGGGGTAGTGGGCGCGCAGATCGGCCTTGGCGGTGAAGGGGAAGCGGGCCAGGTCCGCGAGGCCGTGGCAGTCCTCGGGCCGTACCCCGGCCTCGTCGAAGGCCCGCCGGTAGAACGCCACGTTGTCGTAGGCGTGCCGCAGGGTCGTGCGCAGCCGTTCCAGCTGGAGCGCCTCCAGCTCGTCGCGTCCGAGTCGCTCGCCCGCGTCCAGCAGCTCGCCCATGCGCCACTCCCTCGCCTCGCGTACCACCGCGCCGTCCGTCGTAAAACGGACGACCGATCATTCGGTTGATCTTCCGGCCTCAGTAAATCCGGCGACCCCCCGGGGTTGGCAAGAGGTCGGGACGGCTTTTCTTCCCCCGCGCGCCGGACCCGCCGACGGAGCGCGCCGAGACCCGCGAAGCCCGCCGGACGCCTCCCGCCGCGGGCGCCTTTTCCGCAGGTCACGGACGTCCGCCGAAGACCACACATTCGGGTGTGATTGTCCGCCGGAGCGCGGGAACGGTCCTGCGCGAGGGGAAGCCGAACGGGAGACGACCCCGTCCGGCCCTCCCCCCAACCCCAGGACGAAACGGACCCCCATGCCCGTCCAGTGCCGTCTGCCCGTCCAGTGCCGTCCCGCCGTCGACGCCCCCCACCTCCCCCTCGACCCCCCACCCACCACGACAGCGGCGGTGGCACCATGACCACGACCACGCCCCCCACCCCCGAGCACGCCGACGACCCCCACACGCACTTCTGGGCCGTCCCCGAACTCACCGGACTCACCTTCGACCCGCTCCTCGCCCGCCTGCTCCACGAGGAGCCCGTCGCCCGGGTACGCCTCCCGCACGGCGAGGGCCACGCCTGGCTCGTCACCCGCTACGAGGACGTCAAGTTCGTTTCCGCCGACCCCCGGTTCAGCCGCCGGGCCGTCCACGGCCGCTCCGTCACCCGGCTCGCCCCCCACTTTGTCCCCATGGAGGGCGCCGTCGGCTTCGCCGACCCGCCGGACCACACCCGGATGCGCCGGGTCCTCGCCCGCGCCTTCGGCACCCGCGCCCTGCACGTCCTGCGCGAGCACGCCCAGGACGTCATGGACGGCCTCCTCGACCGCCTCGCACGGCACGGCCCGCCCGCCGACCTCGTGGAGGGGGTCCACCGCCCCTTCCCGCTCGCCGTGGTCGGCGCGCTCATGGGCGTCCCCGAGGGCGACCGGCCCCTCGTGGCGCACTGGTCCGACGCCCTCCTCGCGGCCGGCACCGGCCGCGAGGCCGCCGAACACGCCAGGCGCGAGACGACCCGCTACTTCACCGAACTCATCGGCCGCAGCCACGGCACCGGCAAGGAGACCCTCGCCGCCGTCCTCGCCGACGCCGTCGACGAGGGCACCGTGGACGCGCACGAGGCCGTCGGACTCGCCGTCCTCGTCCAGATCGGCGGCACCCACGCCGTCCGCAACAACAGCGCCAACATGGTCTACGCCCTGCTCACCCACCCCGGACACCTCGCCCGGCTGCGCGCCGAACCCGGGCTGCTGCCCCGGGCCGTCGACGAACTGCTGCGCTACATCCCGCACCGCAACGCCGTCGGCCTCTCCCGGATCGCCCTGGAGGACGTCGAGGTCGGCGGCGTCACCATCGCCAAGGACGACCCCGTCTACGTCTCCTACCTCACCGCCAACCGCGACCCCGCCGTCTTCCCCGACCCGGACAAGCTGGACTTCGACCGCGGCTACAACCCGCACGTCGCCTTCGGGCACGGCCCGCACGGCTGCCCCGGCTCCGCGCTCGCCCGCGTCGAGTCCGAGATCCTCCTCGACTCCCTGTGGACCCGCTTCCCCGACCTGCGGCTCGCCGTCCCCGAGAACGAGCTCCGCTGGCAGCGCGGCGCCCTGCTCCGCGGCCCCGAGACCCTGCCCGTGACCTGGTAATCCAGTGGCGCCGCGGCCGCGGTCGATGTTGAGGTGGAGGTCATGGACATCACCGCACTGCGCATCCACTACGACCGCCAGCGCCGCATCGGCGCCCGCCCCGAAGGCCCCGGCTGCCGGGTCGAACGCGACGGCCTCGTCGTCCGCCACGAAGGGCCCTCCTACGCCTGGAACGGCGTCCTGTGGTCCGGCCTCGGCCCCCGGGACGCCGACGCCGCCATCGCCGCCGAGATCCGCCACTTCCGCACCGTCGGCCACTCCTTCGAATGGACGGTGTACGGCCACGACGGGCCGGCCGACCTCGCCGACCGGCTCCTCGCCGCCGGATTCACCGCCGAGGAGCCCGAGACCCTGATGGTCGCCGAGGCCGCGTCCCTCCCCACCGCCGTGGAGCTCCCGGACGGCGTCGAGATCCACCCGGTCACCGACGAGACCGGCGTACGGATGATGGTCGAGGTCCACGACAGGGCCTTCGGCACCGACGGCTCGCAGTACGCCAGCAGGCTGCTCGACCAGCTCGCCGCCGCACCCGACTCGGTCGCCGCGTTCGTCGTCCTGGCCGACGGCGTCCCCGTCAGCTCGGCCCGCCTCGACCTGCCCGAGGAATCCGACTTCGCCGGCCTGTACGGCGGCGGCACCGTCGAGGAATGGCGCGGCCGGGGCCTCTACCGGGCCCTCGTCTTCCACCGCGCCCGCCTCGCGCTCGCCCGCGGCCACCGCTACGTCCAGGTCGACGCCGCGCCCACCAGCCGCCCCATCCTCAAGCGCCTCGGCTTCGCCGAACTGACCACGATGACCCCGTACGTGTACGAGGTCTGAGCCGGCCCGAAGACGTCAGCGGGACCAGTGCGCCGGGCGCTCGAAGCCCTCCGGCAGACGGGTGGCGGCGTCCCCGCGCGCCGAGTTGAGCTGTGGCTGGGTGAGGAACAGCGCGCCGGTCAGGTCCGCCCCGGACAGGTCGGCGTCCCGCAGGTCCGCGCCGATCAGGTCCGCGAGCGACAGGTCCGCCCCGGACAGGTCGGCGGCGATGAGCAGCGCCCCGCGCAGGTCCGCCCCGCGCAGCCCGGCCCCGCGCAGCCGGGCGCCGACCAGGTCGGCACCGCGCCGGCTCTTCGGCTTGCCGCCGGCGGCCGCCCGCACCAGGGAGCTGCTCTTCAGGAGGAGGGGGTTCACCTCGGCCCGCACCGGGCCGACGTCGAACCGCTCCAGGTCGCCCGGGGCGCCCTCGGTCAGCGCCGTCACCCGGGCGAGGGCCCGGTCGAGGTCGCGGTGGAGCGTGCGGGTCGCGGCGAGGGCGCGGGCCTCGGTCAGGTAGCGCAGCAGCTCGTGCAACTGGCGCATCACCGGGAAGACCTCGTACATCTGACGGGCCGTGTCCGGGGCCGCGCGCCAGGAGACGCCGCCGAAGGTCACCTGGGAGACCTTCTGGCCGGCGCCGAAGCAGTCGTACACCGTGCAGCCGGGGAAACCGCTGTCCCGCAGCCGGGTGTGGATGCCGCAGCGGAAGTCCTCCTGGAGGTTCCGGCACGGGTCGCCGGACGACTTGTTCACGGCGAAGTCCGCCGACTTGGCGAAGGGAAGGGCCACGCAGCACAGCCCGAAGCAGTTCGCGCAGTCGCCGCGCAGCTCGGCCTGACGGGTCTCGGACACGGTGAAACGGCTTCCTTCGCTGGTGGGGGAGGACATCCCACCGTATCGCGCTGTCGGCGAACGCGGTTGCCGCGACCGGGCCACCCTGACCATGATCGACGGCATGGCCCCGCACACGCGCACGTTCACGACGTACGACGGAACCGCACGCGCCTACCGGACCGAGGGCCGGGGCGAGCCGCTGGTCGTCCTGCCCGGCGGACCCCTGCGCGACCCGGTCCGTCTCGGCGACCTCGGGGGCCTGTCCGCCCACCGCACCCTCGTCGTGCTCCCCGCGCGCGGCACCGGGGACGGCGCGGCCCCCGCCGACCCGGCGAGCCACCGCCGCGACCGGGTCGCCGACGTCGAGGCGCTCCGCGCCCACCTGGGGCTCGACCGGATCGACCTCCTCGGCCACTCCGCGGGCGGCGACCTGGCCACCCTGTACGCGGCCGCGCACCCCGAGCGCGTGCGCTCCCTCGTCCTCGCCGCCCCCGGCACCCACGCCGTCGGCATCGGCGTCGAGACCTCCGACGAGGAGGGGGACACGGTCCACCACGGCGACGGCGCCTTCGCCCCCGAGGCCACCCGGCGGGCCCTGCGCGCGTTGACCGCCCCGGTCCTCGTCCTTGCCGGCGGGGACGACCACGGGCCCACCCCCGCCGAGGCCGCCGCACTGGCCGTCTGTTTCCCGCACGCCGAGCTGCTCGTCCAGGCGGGCGCCGGACACGTCCCGTGGGCCGACGACCCCGGCGGGTTCGCCCGCCCCGTCGCGGCCTTCCTCGACCCCGAGGTGCGCACGGTCACCGTCGACGGCGTCCGGCTCGCCTACCGGGTGCGGGGCCCCGAGGGCGCCCCGCCCGTCGTCCTGGTGCACGGGCGCGGCGGCGACTCCACGGAGTGGCGGAAGATCACGGCCGAGCTGGCGGCCGACCGCCGGGTGTACGCGCTGGACCTGCGCGGCCACGGTCTGAGCGACCACCCGGGGGAGTACGGTTTCGCCGCGCTCCGTGACGAGATCGGCGGCTTCCTCAAGGCCCTCGGGCTCGCCGGGGCCACCGTCGTCGGGCACTCGATGGGCGGGGCGGCGGCCTGTCTGCTCGCCCAGCGGGAGCCGGCCCTGATCGGGCGGCTCGTCCTGGAGGACGCCCCGGTCTTCTTCCCCGTCCTCCCGCCCCGCGGCCCGGCGGGCCTCCCGGAGGAGCCGGTCGCCTTCGACTGGGCGGTCCTGGACGCGACCAACGCCGACCTGAACGCCCCGGACCCGGCCTGGCGCGAGGAACTCACCGCCGTCACCGCCCCCACCCTGATCATCGGGGGCGGGCCGACCAGCCACCTGCCGCAGCGGCACCTCGCCTGGATGGCCGAGCGGGTGCCGGACGCCCGGCTGGTCACGATCGAGGCCGGGCACCTGGTGCACGCCGCCCGGCCCCGCGAATTCCTTTCCGCCCTGAGGGAGTTCGGCGTGTGAGCCGGACGGACCCGTCAGGCGCCGTCGCCCGGCGCCGCCGCCGAGGCGTCCGCGTCCACCGCCACCGTGCGCGCCCACCGGTAGTCCGCCTTGCCGCTGGGTGAGCGCTGGATCCGCTCGGCGAGCACGAGCTGGCGCGGCACCTTGTAGCCGGCCAGCCGGGTGCGGCAGTGGGCCTGGACGGCCGGCAGGTCCAGCGGTGCGGCCCCGGAGCGCAGCTGGACCACGGCGGCCACGTGGTTGCCCCACCGGGCGTCGGGCACTCCGGCGACCAGCGCGTCGTACACGTCCGGATGGGACTTGAGCGCCTGCTCGACCTCCTCCGGGTACACCTTCTCGCCGCCGGTGTTGATGCACTGGGAGCCGCGGCCGAGGACGGTGACGATGCCCTCCTCGTCGACGGTGGCCATGTCGCCGAGGAGCACCCAGCGCTCGTCGCCCTTCTGGAAGAAGGTCTCGGAGGTCTTGGCCGGGTCGTTGTAGTAGCCGAGCGGCACGTGGCCGCGCTGGGCGAGCCGGCCGATCTCGCCGACGCCGACGAGTTCGTGGGTGGCCGGGTCGACCACCTGGGTGCGCTCGTTGACGTGCAGCCGGAAGCCCTTCTCGGGGCCCGAGTCGTCGGTGGCCCGGCCGTTGGAACCGGACTCCGAGGAGCCGAAGTTGTTGAGCAGCAGCACGTTCGGCGCGAGCGCCCGGAACTGGGCGCGGACGGTGTCGGACATGATGGCGCCCGACGAGGAGAGGCTGAAGAGCGCGGACAGGTTGGTGCCCTTGAGCGGTCCGTTGAGGGCGTCGATCAGCGGGCGCAGCATCGCGTCACCGACCAGGGAGACGCTGGAGACCTTCTCCTTCTCGATGGTCCGCAGCACCTCCTCGGGCACGTACTTGCGGTGGATGACGACGCGCTGCCCGTAGTTGAAGGCGACGAACGAGGTGAGCGTCGAGGTGCCGTGCATCAGCGGGGGAGTCGGGAAGAAGGTGATCCCGGCGCCGCCCGCGGCGACCCGCTCGGCCAGTTCCTCGGGGCGCTTGACGGGCTCGCCCGAGGGGTCGCCGCCGAAGAGCCCGGCGAAGAACAGGTCCTCCTGGCGCCACATCACGCCCTTGGGCATACCGGTGGTGCCGCCGGTGTAGATGATGAAGAGGTCGTCGGCCGAACGCGGTGCGAAACCGCGCTCCGGCGACGAGGCCGCCTCGGCCGCCGTGAACGGGACGCAGTCGAGCGCCGGCGCGCCCTCGGGCGGGGTCCCCACCCGCACGAGGTGCCGCAGCTTCTCCGTCTGCGGCCGCGCGGCCGCGACCCGCTCGGTGAACTCCGCGTCGAACACGAGCGCGGCCAGGTCGGCGTCCCGGTAGAGGTAGACCAGCTCCTCCTCCACGTACCGGTAGTTGACGTTCACCGGCACGATCCGGGCCTTGAGGCAGGCGAGCACCGTCTGGAGGTATTCGATGCCGTTGTACAGGTGGATGCCGAGCTGTTCGCCGGGGCGCAGACCCGCGTCGATCAGGTGGTGCGCGATGCGGTTGGCCGCGGCGTCGAGTCCGGCGTAGGTCAGCCGGCGCTCGGCGCCGGTGCCCGGGTGGTCCACGTAGACCAGCGCCTCGCGGTCCGGGACCACGTCGACGACCGATTCGAACAGGTCGGCAAGGTTGTACTCCACCGTTCCTCCTGATCCTGGCCCGGACGGACCCGACGGTCACTGGCGCGGTCATCAGAGCACCGAAGGGCGGAGGGCGGAAGGGGTCGCGCAGAAGAATCTGACTGGGTGTCAGAAAACTATTGAACTGGACCCGTCACTCCTGCAACCTGTTCCAGAACTGGAGACGGGAGACGCCCATGGGCGGCAGCACCGAGCACCTCACCGTGCGGCGCGAAGGCGCCACGCTCGTACTCACCCTCAATCGGCCCGAGGCCAAGAACGCGCTCTCGCTGCCGATGCTGGTCGGCCTCTACGACGGCTGGCTGGAAGCCGACGCCGACGACACGATCCGCTCCGTCGTCCTCACCGGCGCCGGCGGCAGCTTCTGCGCCGGCATGGACCTCAAGGCACTGGCCGGCAAGGGCATGGAGGGCGAGGCCTACCGGGACCGCATGACCGCGGACCCCGACCTGCACTGGAAGGCGATGCTGCGCCACCATCGCCCCCGCAAACCCGTGATCGCCGCCGTCGAGGGGCACTGCGTCGCGGGCGGCACCGAGATCCTGCAGGGCACCGACATCCGCGTCGCCGGGGCCTCCGCGACCTTCGGCCTCTTCGAGGTCCGCCGCGGCCTGTTCCCGATCGGCGGCTCCACGGTGCGCCTGCCCCGGCAGATCCCGCGCACCCACGCCCTGGAGATGCTCCTCACCGGCCGCCCCTACACGGCCGACGAGGCCCAGCGGATCGGCCTGGTCGGCAGCGTCGTCCCCGACGGCACGACCCTCGACGCGGCCCTGGAGATCGCCGAGCGGATCAACGCCTGCGGGCCGCTGGCCGTCGAGGCGGTCAAGGCATCCGTCTACGAGACCGCGGAGATGACCGAGGAGGAGGGACTGGCGGCCGAACTCAAGCGCGGCTGGCCGATCTTCGCCACCGCGGACGCCAAGGAGGGGGCGAGGGCCTTCGCGGAGAAACGCGCCCCGGTGTACCGGCGCGAGTGAGGGCACGGACCCGCGCGCCGCAGGCACCGCCACCGCGTCCCACCCACCAAGGAGCCGCCCCATGACATCCGCCCCCGAGACGCTCTCCGCCCCCCTCGTCGTCGAGTTCCCCTTCACCCGCTCCCTCGGCCCCGTCCAGTCGGCCTTCCTCACCGGACTGCGCGAACGCACCCTGCTCGGCGTGCGCACCGAGGCCGGCCGGGTACTCGTGCCGCCCGTCGAGTACGACCCGGAGACCGCCGCCGAACTCGGCGAACTCGTCGAGCTCGCCACCACCGGCACCGTCACCACCTGGGCCTGGAACCCCGACCCCCGCCCGGGACAGCCCCTCCAGACCCCCTTCGCCTGGGTGCTGGTCCGCCCCGACGGCGCCGACACGGCCCTCCTCCACGCCCTCGACGCGCCCGGCCCCGACGCCGTGCGCACCGGCATGCGGGTCCGCGTCCGCTGGGCCGCCGAACGGACCGGCGCCCTCACCGACATCGCCTGCTTCGAACCGTACGAGGACACGGACGCCCCCGACGCGACCGCGCCCCGCGCCCACGACGGCCGCTTCGAGGACCCCGTCACCGGCATCGTCGCCCACGCCCGCCTCGACTACACCTACAGCCCCGGCCGCGCCCAGACCGGCTACCTCCAGGGGCTCGCCGAACGCCGCACCGTCGGCGAGCGCTGCCCCTCCTGCGCCAAGGTGTACGTCCCGCCCCGCGGCGCCTGCCCCACCTGCGGCGTCGCCACCACCGACCGCGTCGAGGTCGGCCCGCGCGGCACGGTCACCACGTACTGCATCGTCAACATCAAGGCGAAGAACCTGGACATCGAAGTCCCCTACGTCTACGCCCACATCGCGCTCGACGGCGCCGGGCTCGCCCTGCACGGCCGGATCGGCGGCATCCCCTACGACCAGGTCCGCATGGGCCTGCGCGTCGAACCCGTGTGGAGCGAGGACGGCCGCTACCCCGACCACTACCGCCCCAGCGGGGAGCCGGACGCCGACTACGACACGTACAAGGAGCTGCTGTGAGCCGAGAAGTGGCGATCGTCGCCTTCGCCCAGACCGACCACGCCCGGCGCACCGACGAACTCTCCGAAGTCGAGATGGTCATGCCGGTCCTCCACGACGTGCTGCGGCAGACCGGCCTGAAGACCTCCGACATCGGCTTCACCTGCTCCGGCTCCTCCGACTACCTGGCCGGCCGCGCCTTCTCCTTCACCATGGCCCTGGACGGCGTCGGCGCCTGGCCGCCGATCTCCGAGTCGCACGTCGAGATGGACGGCGCCTGGGCCCTGTACGAGGCATGGGTGAAGCTCCTCACCGGCGAGGCCGACACCGCCCTCGTCTACGCCTACGGCAAGTCCTCGCCCGGCTCCGTGCGCGACGTCCTGACCCGCCAGCTCGACCCCTACTACGTCGCACCCCTGTGGCCCGACTCCGTCGCCCTCGCCGCCCTCCAGGCCCGCGCCCTCATCGACGCGGGGGACACCGACGAACCGGCACTCGCCCGGATCGCCGCCCGCAGCCGCGAGGACGCCGCCGCCAACCCGCACGCCCAGCTGCCCGGGGCCCGCCCCCAGGGCGACTACGTCGTCGCGCCCCTGCGCACCGGCGACTGCCCGCCCATCGGCGACGGCGCCGCCGCCGTGATCCTCGCCGCCGGCGACAAGGCCCGCGAACTGTGCGCGCGACCCGCCTGGATCACCGGCATGGACCACCGCATCGAGGCCCACTCCCTCGGCGTGCGCGACCTCACCGACGCGCCCTCCGTCCGGCTCGCCGCCGAACGCGCCGGAGCCTTCGACCCGGCCCGCCCACCGCTCGACACCGCCGAACTCCACGCGCCGTTCTCCTCCCAGGAGGTCGTCCTGCGCAAGGCCCTCGGCCTCGGCGACGAGGTCAGGGTCAACCCGTCCGGCGGGGCGCTCGCCGCCAACCCCGTGATGGCCGCCGGCCTCATCCGGCTCGGCGAGGCCGCCGCCCGCATCCACCGCGGCGCCTCCGACCGCGCCCTCGCCCACGCCACCTCCGGGCCCTGCCTCCAGCAGAACCTGGTCGCCGTCCTGGAAGGGGACTCGCATGAGTAAGGAGCCCGTAGCGATCGTCGGGATCGGCCAGACCAAGCACGTCGCCGCCCGCCGGGACGTCTCGATGGCCGGACTGGTCCGCGAGGCCGCCCTGCGCGCCCTGGAGGACGCCCAGCTGACCTGGTCGGACATCGACGCCGTCGTCATCGGCAAGGCCCCGGACTTCTTCGAGGGCGTGATGATGCCGGAGCTGTACCTGGCCGACGCCCTCGGCGCCGTCGGCAAGCCGATGCTGCGCGTGCACACCGCGGGCTCGGTCGGCGGCTCCACCGCCCTGGTGGCGGCCAACCTCGTCGCGGCCCGCGTCCACGGCACCGTCCTGACCCTGGCCTTCGAGAAGCAGTCCGAGTCCAACGCCATGTGGGGCCTGTCCCTGCCCGTCCCCTTCCAGCAGCCGCTGCTCGCCGGGGCGGGCGGCTTCTTCGCCCCCCACGTGCGCGCCTACATGCGCCGCACGGGCGCCCCCGACGCGATCGGCTCCCTCGTCGCGTACAAGGACCGCCGCAACGCCCTCAAGAACCCGTACGCGCACCTCCACGAGCACGACATCACCCTGGAGAAGGTCCAGTCCTCGCCGATGCTGTGGGACCCGATCCGCTACTCGGAGACCTGCCCGTCCTCCGACGGCGCCTGCGCGATGGTCCTCACCGACCGGGCGGGCGCGGCCCGTTCGCCCCGCCCGCCGGCGTGGCTGCACGGCGGCGCCATGCGCAGCGAGCCGACCCTCTTCGCGGGCAAGGACTTCGTCTCCCCGCAGGCCGGCCGGGACTGCGCCGCCGACGTCTACCGGCAGGCCGGCATCACCGACCCGCGCCGCGAGATCGACGCGGTGGAGATGTACGTGCCGTTCTCCTGGTACGAGCCGATGTGGCTGGAGAACCTGGGCTTCGCGGAGGAGGGCGAAGGCTGGAAGCTCACCGAGGCGGGCGTGACGGAACTGGACGGCGACCTGCCGGTGAACCCGTCCGGCGGAGTCCTGTCGACCAACCCGATCGGCGCCTCCGGCATGATCCGCTTCGCGGAGGCGGCCCTCCAGGTCCGGGGCCAGGCCGGAGAACACCAGATAGAAGGCGCACGCAAGGCCCTGGGCCACGCCTACGGAGGCGGCGCCCAGTTCTTCGCGATGTGGCTGGTGGGCACGGACGCCCCCAGCACCTGACCCACCCGTACCGAGGCGACCCGATCCGCGCCCTACGCTGGGGATCATGAGTGCAGAGCGTGATCTGACCCGGCTGGTGGCCGGGATGCGTCCGGAGCTCCACCCCGGCCGCTATGTCTTCACCACCGTGGACGGCCCCGTACCCGCGGGCGTCGCCCCGGTCGCCACCGTGGCCGAACGCGAGGGCCTGACGATGGTCGTACGCCAGGAGGACGCCGACGCGGCCTCGCTGGCGTACGACTACGTGGCGGGCTGGATCACCCTGCGCGTCCACTCGGCCCTGGACGCGGTCGGCCTCACCGCGGCGGTGGCCCGAGAGCTCGCCCAGGCGGGCCTGAGCTGCAATGTGGTGGCGGGCTTCCACCACGATCACCTGTTCGTGGAACACGCCCGGGCGGAAGAGGCGTTGGGCACCCTGAACGCCCTGTCGGAACGGGCGTCCGGCGCATTCACATGATCCCCACAATCCCCCTCCCGGAGGGCGCGTCCGGGCGTACGCTGGGGTTTTCGCGGGGCCACCGCCCCGGCCGCATCACTCGTGCGCCGGGCATGCGCCCCCGGCGTGGGGGTGGACGATGGCAGTACACACCGGCAGGTCCGGGGCCCGCGGCTTCGGCCTGTTCGAGCGCGAGGCCGAACTGGCGGCGGCAGAGGAGGCCCTGAACCTCCTGACGGGTCAGGAAGCACCCAGGCCACCCCTCCGACTGGTACGCGAAGCCGAAGACGGCGGGGAGGGGGCCGGGGGCGGAGCGGGGGTGGAGGTGTCCGGACATGGCGGCGCCCGCAACGAGCGAAGCGAAGTGGAGGTCGCAGTCCGGACACCTCCACCCCCGCGGAGCCCCCGGACCCCGCAGCACCACCCGGACCTACCGCCCGCCCAGCCGACGCAGCCCCGCCGAGGCGGAGTCCTGGCCTACGCGGCCCCCGCGGGTCTGGGCAAGACCACCCTCCTGGCCGAGATCCGCCGCAGCGCGGCCGCCAAGGGCTGTACCGTCCTCTCCGCCCGGGGCGGCGACCAGGAGCAGCGCGTGGCCTTCCACGTGGCCCGCCAGCTCCTCCAGCCCCAGCTGGCCGCCGCCTCCCGCACGGAGCTGACCGAGCGTCTGGGCGGCTGGTACGACATCGTCGGCCCCGCCCTGGGCCTGTGCACCGCGGCCGAGGGCTCCCCGCCGGACCCGCAGGGCCTGCGGGACGGCCTGGACTGGGTCCTCACCCACCTGGCCGTCCGCCGCGCCCCGCTCGTGGTCGTCCTCGACGACGCCCACTGGGCGGACCCGGAGTCCCTGGGCTGGCTGTCCGCCTTCGCGCCCCGCGCCGAGGACCTCCCGATGCTGCTGGTCGTCGCCTACCGCCCCGACGAACTCCCGGAGTCCGGCGCGGAGTTCACGGGCCGCCGGTCCGGCCAGCGCCCCCTCGGCCTGGAGCCGCTGACCCAGGAGGCGATCGCGAGCCTGGTCCGTGACCGGGTGGGCGCCCACGCCGACGACGCGTTCTGCCGGGAGTGCTGGGAGGTCACGTCCGGCAACCCCTTCGAGGCGGTCGAACTGGCGGCGAGGGTCCGCGACCGGGGCCTGGAGCCGACGGCGGACCGCGCCCACGCGCTGCGGGACCTGGCCGCGGCCGTCAAGGGCAGCGGTCTGATCGCCCAGATCGAGGGCTTCGGCACCTCGACCGTCCGCCTCGCCTGGGCGTGTGCCGTCCTGGGCACGGAGATCTCCCCGCAGCTCGCGGGAGCCGTCGCGGGACTCGGCGCCGAAGAGGTGGCCCGCTGCGCCGAGCGCCTGCGCCAGGCCCGCGTGCTCGCCCCGGCCTCGCAGACCGCACAGGAGGCCGAACCCGGCGCCGACACCCTGGAGTTCGTGCACCCGCTGATCGCGACGGCCGTCTACGACGCCATCCCGGCCGCCACGCGCGTCGCCCTGCACGGCCAGGCCGCCTGGTGCGTGGTGGACGCGGGGCTCGGCTCGACCGCCGCCGCCCGACACCTGGTGGAGACCCACCCGGACGGCGACCCCTGGGTGGTGCAGCACCTGCGCACCGCCGCCCAGCAGACGCTGCGGGCGGGCGCCCCCGACACGGCCCGCCGCTACCTGGCCCGCGCCCTGCGCGAGCCCCCGGACCAGGACGAACGCGCCGCCGTCCTCTTCGAGCTGGGCTGCGCCTCCCTCCTGACGGAACCGGCGACGACCGTCAACCACCTGCGCGCCGCCCTGGAGGAGCCGGTCGCGGACCCGGCCCTGCGGCACGGCATCGTGTACCGGCTGTCCCAGGTCCTGGCCCACAGCGACCGGCTGGTGGAGGCGTCCGAGCTGCTCGCCCGGGAGTCCCGGCTGACCACGGACGCCCGCAGCAGGCTGCGGATGCAGTCGGAGAAGTTCATGTGGGACGCCTTCCGCGCCGACGAACCCGACTCGCCGGCCCGCTCCCGCCGCCTGGCCAGGCTCGCCGACCGGCTCACCGGCCGCGACCTCACGGAGCAGTACATCATCGGCCTGCGCGCCTGGGACGCGACCCTGCGCGCCGAGCCGTCCGGGATCGGGCTCGGGCACGCCGAGCGCGCTCTGGAGGGCGGCCTCAGCTGGGCCGACGAGAGCCGCGGCTTCGAGGTCCCGGTCCTGGTCGCGCTCACCTTCCTCTACGCGGACCGGCCGGGCCGGGCGGAGGAACTGTTCGCCGCCGGCACGGCGGAGTTCGAGCACCAGGGCTGGCGCGGCGCCCACCTCTCCTTCGCGTACACGCTGCTCGGCTACATCCGCTACCGCCGCGGCCGGCTCGTCGAGGCGGAGGACTTCGTCCGGGCGGGCCTGCGGCTCGCGGAGCGGGTGGGGCCGCGCACGCCCGCCGAGTGGTACGCGGTGGGCGTGATGATCGAGGTGCTGCTCGCCCGGGGCCGTACGGACGAGGCCGAGCGGGTGGCCCGCGCCCACGGCTTCGGGGAGCCCTTCCCGGCGGCCGTCACCTTCCCCGATTCCCAGACGGTCCACGGCGAACTCCTGCTGGCCACCGGCCGCACCGAGGAGGCCGCCGCCGAGCTCGCCGCGGTGGGCCGTCGTCTCGACCCGCGCGGCATGCGCAACCCCGCCTGGTGCCCGTGGCAGCTGCACCTGGCGCTCGCCGAGGCGTGCGAGACCCCGGAGCGGGCCCGCGACACGGCCCTCGCGGGCGTGGCCAGGGCCCGCCAGTACGGTGCGCCCTCCGCGATCGGCCAGGCGCTCCGGGTCACCGCCGAGGTCTCGGGCGAGGCCGACCGGGTCAAGCTACTGGAGGAGTCGGTCGACTGGCTGGAGCGCTCGCCCGCCGCGTACGAGCTGGCCCGTTCCCTGGTGGCCCTCGGCGCGGCGCTGCGCCGCACGGGCCGCGTGGCCGAGGCGGCCGAGCACCTCTACCGGGGCCTGGAGACGGCGCAGAGCTGCGGGGCCGACGGCCTCGTCGACGACGCCAGGTCCGAGCTGGCCGCCGCCGGACTGCGCCCGCGTACGCTCCACCCGACGGGTACCGACACGCTGACCGTCCGCGAGCGCGGCGTGGCCGAGCTGACCGTGCGCGGCGAGGACCCGGCCGTCGTCCTGGGCCTGGACCAGGCGGCCGTCACCCGGCTCCTCTCGGCCGTCTACCGCAAGCTGGGCACCGACCCGGCGGGGCTCGCGCAGGCCCTGACCAGTGGCAGGCCGTGACGCCGCCCCGGCGCGCCGCGCCGCGCGCCGGGACACGTACCATGGCCGTATGTCCTTCCTCCGCCGCCGCAGCGCCGCCACACCCGCTGGCCCGGACTTCGATGTCCTCGCCATGGACCCGGGGGACTGGCCCGGCAATCTCGGCGCCGGCCTGCTCCCGGCCCCCGACGGCACCTGCCAGGGCGTGTTCCTGCGCTACGACCTGTTCGGCGGTCGCGGACCCGCGATGATCATCGGCAACCTGCCGGAGGGCTCCCCGGCGCGCGAGCTGTCCGACGGCCAGATCCCCTTCGAGGTGGCCCAGCTCCTCGCCGCCCTGGAGAACGACGAGCCGGTCGACGTCCTCGACGTCGAGGACGTCCCGGTGATGCAGGGCGACAACCTGCTCATCGTGCGCCGCCTGAAGCTCTCCGAGAGCCGGATCTCCTGCGTGCAGTTCGACCGCAGCGACAACGTCCTGGTGACCATCGCCAGTTGGGACCGGCCGATCACCGACGACCTGTACGCGCTGCTCAAGCCGCTGCCCGCCGAGCTGTTCCAGCAGGGCTGACGGGGAGGGCGGGGGCCGATGAGCGCACGCGTCGACAGCTGGATCTGGGCGGTCCGGCTCACCAAGACCCGCTCCCAGGCCGCCGCGGCCTGCCGGGCCGGCCACGTCAAGGTCAACGGGGAGCGCGCCAAGCCCGCGCAGCCGGTGAAGCCGGGCGACGAGGTGCGGCTCGTGCACGGCGACCGGCTGCGGATCGTCGAGGTGAAGGAGCTGCTGACCAAGCGGGTCGGCCCGCCGGTGGCCGCCGAGGCGTACGTGGACAACAGCCCGCCCCCGCCGCCGCGCGAGCAGGTGGCCGTCGCGGCCGTCCGCGACCGGGGCGCCGGCCGCCCCACCAAGCGCGACCGCCGCGAACTCGACCAGCTGCGCGGCCTGCGCCCGTGACGGCATCGGACCGCCCCCGGAGCGCCGGGGGCGGTCTTTCCGTACCGGCGTCAGCCCACCGGTGATCCGAGGGCGGCGGTCAGGTGGGCCGCCGAGGTGCCGAGCCCCGTCGGGTCCCGGTGAAGCAGCGCGCTGCCGCTGCCGGAGCGGAGGTCTTCCGTCCCGTAACGGCGTACGCTCCGGTGCCAGTTTAGGACGCCCGCCAGCCAGTCCTCCAGCTCCCGCAGATACGCCTGGAAGGCCGCCCGGGCCTCGGAGTCGAGCCCGAACTCCGCGTAGAGCAGCGGCACTTCGTTCTTCTTCACGTGTTCGTACTGGCGCAGCCTGCCGCGCATCAGGTCGTCGGTGATGGTGACGGCGGCCGGGTAGTCGCAGTCGAAGAACTTCTGCACGACCAGCAGCAGGTTGTGCACCTCGCCCTCGACCTCGATCTCCTTCTGGTAGGAGAAGAGGTCGTTGACGAGCGCCCCGTAGTCGGCGACCGAGTTCTCCAGGGCGCGCACGGTGCCCGTGCGGAAGATCTCCGGTGGCAGCTCCCGCCGGTGCGCCAGCCGGGCCAGCAGCATCGTCAGTTCCGCGCCGAAGGTGGCCCGCCTCATCTCGATGTAGTCGACGGGGTCGGGCACCCGGTGCTGGGCCGTGTTGTGCAGCTCCCACAGCCAGCTGTCCAGCATCACGTCCAGGGAGCGGCGGAGCTCGGTCCGCGCCGCGGGGTCCAGCGGCGTCGCGGTCCGCGCCCACAGATCGGACAGCGCACGCTCCAGCGCGTTGGACACCGGTGCGCTCCGCACGCCCGGATTCTCCAGCGGCATCAGGGACTTGAGCCGATCGGTCTGCCGCTTGGCGCCGACGAGGTCGCGCGAGCGGCCGAAGACGAGGGGGTAGTAGTCGTCGGCGTAGGTGCCCCAGGTGAGCCACAGGGCGCTGGTCTCCAGCTCCTCCAGGGTGGCGTCCGGGTCGAGCCCCGCCGAGCAGAGCGCGAGGTCGAAGCCCTCCATCATCGGCCGGTCCCAGATGTCGTCGAGCAGCCCCATCCGCTCCGCCCAGTCCTCCGAGCGCCGCTTCGCCTCCTGGTGGTGGAAGCTGACCGCCAGCGGGTACGGCAGGTCGAACTCCGGCAGCAGCGGCTGTTCGACCTTCTGGTGCGGCTGGTGGGTGAGGGTCCGCAGCCGGCTCGCGGTCTGGCGGGGGCCCATCAGGTTCCGGATGTCGAACGCGGAGGTGCCGATCGGCCGCCCGAACGGCGACGCGTCCTGGACCAGGCCCTCGTTCATGTAGCGGCTGGAGCGCAGGTGCCACTCGTGGCCGCCGGACTGCCAGTCCTGCAGCCCCTTGGTGTACGCGGCGATGGCCGCGGCCTCGGCGGGACCGAGCCCCTGTTCCAGGCAGAGCGCGGGCACTTCGGTGAGCGCGGTGTTCTCGAACTGGTGCAGCCGTGAGGTCAGCAGGTCGTTGACCGAGTCCGCTGCCTGCTGTGTGGTGCAGCCGAGGAACTTCTCCAGGACGAGCACGCCGTTGCTGTTCTCGCCCTCGTCCTCCACCTCGCGCTGGTACGAGAAGAGGTCGTTGCGCAGGTGGACGGCGTCGGAGAAGGTGTCCCGCAGCACGCGCAACGGCCGGGAGCGCGCCACCTGCTCCGGGACCTCGGCGCCCGCCGCGTACTCGACGAGCCCCGCCGACCAGGGCGCGCCGCCCACCTTGCGGCGCATCTCGATGTACTCGACGGGGTTGGCGATCCGCCCCTCGTTGATGTTGTCGAGCTCCCACAGCGACTCGTACAGCAGGTGCTCGGTGGCCTCCGCGAACCGCGCCCGCCATGCCTCCGACATCGCCGGGACGGTCCGCCGCCACAGGTCGGCGAGACCGGCCTCGACCGGGTTGGTCGGTTCGGGCATGCCGGTGACGGGGTCGGCCGGCATGAAGAGCGGCAGCCGGTCGAGGTAGGCCTTGCCGCCCGCCCGGTCCTGGGAGCGCTTGAAGATCTCCAGGAAGTGGTCGTCGAAGAAGAAGACCCACGTGTACCAGTCGGTGACGAGGGAGAGCACGTCCGCGTCGCAGTCCGGGTGGGTGTAGGAGCACAGCAGCGCGTAGTCGTGGGACTGGAGGTCCGCCTCCTCCCAGACGCCGGAGCCCTCCAGCATCCCCCTCTCCCGGGCCCAGTCCCGGGTGTGGGTGCGGGCCACCTCCACATGGGGGTTGAGCCGCGCCGGATACGGGACATAGAAATCCGGCAGAACGAAGGGCTGAGCCATGCCAGGGAGGCCTTTCGGTGAGCGAGGGCGGTGTTCCGGCCGAGCATTACCCCTCGACCCGGACGCTCACGCGAACACCGGAATAGTCATATGAACGGCAAGGGGTGCCGGCAAGGGCCTCAGCCCGCCGGCACCCCCGGAGCTCGTCCTCCGCGCGCCGTCAGGCCCGGGAGATCCGCACGTCAGCGGCCTTCACGAAGGCCACCCGATGCCCGAACTGGATCTCGTAGTACTCCTCCTGGCCCCGCACGACCGTGTGCCCCGCGGGATCGAACGTCGGAGCGAAGAAGTACTCGCCCGGGGTACGGCCGCCCACCACGTACCGCTGCCCCGCGAGCAGCTTGTACGGCAGCGGGGACACCGCCTGCACCGGCACGCCCGCCGGATACGCCGCGGCCTCCGGATAGGCCCGCCCGTACACCGCGACCGACTCCAGGCCCTCCTTCGGCGTCAGGACCACGCCCCGCGCGTTCACCGCCGTCCGCCGCTCCTTCGGGTTGTGGAACCACGCCTTCTGCCCCAGGTACCAGACCGCCGTCCAGTCGCCCCGCCGCTCGGCGACCGCGAAGCTCTGGCCCGTCGAGGCCCGCGCGCCCGTGTCGTTGACCCCGTCCGTCGAGTCCTGCCCACCCGGGCGCAGCCCGATGTCCCGCACCAGCGGCGCGTCGGAGCTCGGGGCGGTGTGGAGGCGCACGGCCCCGCTCCCGTGGGGCGCACAGGCCTCACCGGCCGTCGCGCACCCCGTGTACACCGGCTGGTTCGCCGCGTACTCCGGACGGATCGTCACCACACCCGCGTCCGGGCCCGCGCTCGGCGTGATCGGCCGGCCGAGCAGCCGGAAGTAATGCGCCCAGTCCCAGTAGGGCCCCGGGTCGGTGTGCATCCCGCGGATCGACGAGGTCACCGTGCCGGGCACGTTGTCGTGGCCCAGGACGTGCTGCCGGTCCAGCGGGATGCCGTACCGTTTCGCCAGGTACCGCACCAGGCGCGCGGAGCTGCGGTACATCGCCTCGGTGTACCAGGAGTCCGGCGAGGTGAGGAAGCCCTCGTGCTCCAGGCCCACCGACTTGGCGTTCACGAACCAGTTGCCCGCGTGCCAGCCCACGTCCTTCAGCGCCACGTGCTGCGCGACGTGCCCGTCCGAGGAACGCAGCGAGTACTGCCACGAGACGTACGTCGGGTCCTGCACCAGCTTCAGGGTGGTGTCCCAGCTCGCCTCGGTGTCATGGATCACGATGTAGTCGATCGACTGCGAGGCGGGCCGGTTCCCCAGGTCGTGGTTGCCGTAGTCGCCGTCGCCGAACTCCTCGTACGGCGCCGGGACCCACTCGCACGCCACCGTGCGCGGACACTCCGCCGCGCCCCGCGCGGGCGCGCGCAGACCCAGTGCGGCGACCTGACCGGTGGCCGGGGCGACCGCCGGGTCCGCCGCCAGCGTCACCCGCTGCCCGCCGTCCGTGATCCGCGACTCGCCGGTCCGGATCACGTCGAAGACGTCGTCCGCGTATGTCGCCGCCGTCGCCGAGTCGTCGGCGCCGGAATAGCGCGCCACCGCCCCGTACCAGTCGGCCGGATCGGCGCTCGCCGGCAGACCGGCCTCGCGCTGCGCCGCCGCCAGCAGCGCCGCACCGCCCTCGATGTTCGCCGCCGTGCCGGTCCGCAGCTCCTCGGCGGACCGGCCGGACAGCGCCGCCGCCCGCTCCAGGGTCCGCGACCGCGCCGGCAGCTCCGCCGCCGTCGGGACCCTCGACGCCGCCGGGGCCTGCGCTCCGGTGCCGACGCGGGGCGCCCGGGAGTCGTCGCCGCGCGGGTCCTCCCCGCCCTCCGAGTGGTGCGGTGCGTCGGCGAGCGCGGTCGCCGCGTCCGTCAGGTGCATCGGACCGTACCCACCGGTCACGCTCGGTGCGCCGCCGTGGGCGTCCCACCGCGACTGGAGGTACGACACGCCGAGCAGCACGCTCTGCGGCACGCCGTACCGCTCGGCCGCCGCCGCGAACTGGCGCTGCAACGCGCCCGCCGCCGGCTCCTCGGCGGTCGCGGACGGCGCGGCGGAGAGCAACGGGAACAACAGGGCGGCGGACGCCAGGGCGCCCACCGCCCGGGGAGCACGTCTGGGGGACCCAGGGGACGCGATACGGGGCAAGGCAGCCTCCAGCGACGGGTGAGGACCACGAGGGCAGGGCGTCGTGCGGGACCGGTCCCGTACAGGGGTAGCGGCTCCCGGACCATCCGTCAATCACCCGTCGGGCAGCTCGATTTCCCACGTCAGAGGAGATTCGGGCGGGCAGTGCGCCCGCCTGCGACGCGTCAGTGGACTGGACCATTGGGGGCGTCGAATCGTGTTTCGTTCGCATGCCGACGCGCCGCCCGCCCGGTGTGTCGGCACCGGGCGGGCGGCGCGCCACCCCCGTCTCGTGTCGGAACCCCTCAGCGTGTCCCGACCGCCGCGCGCACGGCCCGCCGTGCCATGGCGCAGTCGTCGTGCAGCCGGCGCAGCAGCAGCCGCTGTTCCTCGCCCGGCGACACCGTCCCGGCGGGCACCGGGACCGAGCCGGCCGGCGGCGCGTCCCTGATGGTGCGCTGCACCGCCGTCTCGTACGTACGGATCTCACGGGTCAGCACGATCATCAGGTTCACCAGGAAGGCGTCCCGCGAGGCGGTTCCCGCCTGCTGCGCCAGCTGGCTGATCTGGCGCCGCGCCAGGGGCGCGTCGCCGAGGACCGCCCAGAGCGTCGCCAGGTCGTACCCGGGCAGGTACCAGCCCGCGTGCTCCCAGTCGACGAAGACCGGACCCGCGGGGGAGAGCAGGATGTTGGAGAGCAGGGCGTCCCCGTGGCAGAACTGCCCCATGCCCTGCCGCCCGCCCGCCTGGGCCAGTCCGTGCAGCAGCTTCTGCAGGTCGTCGCGGTCACGGTCGGTGAACAGACCGAGTTCGTGGAAGCGGGCGATCCGGGCCCCGTAGTCGAGCGGGGCGTCGAAGGTCCCGGCCGGCGGGCGCCAGGCGTTCAGCCGGGCGACCGCTCCGAGCGCGGCCCTTACGTCCGCGCGGGGCGGGGCCTCGGCGGGGTGGCGGGTCAGCGCCGCCGCCCGTCCGGGCATCCGCTCGATCACCAGCGTGCAGTTCTCCGGGTCCGCGGCGATCAGCCGCGGCGCGCGCACCGGGGGACGGTGCCGGACGAAGGAACGGTAGGAAGCTATTTCGTGCCTGAACCGCTCGACCCACGCGGGGGAATGGTCCAGTAAACACTTCGCGACCGCCGTGGTCCGCCCGGTCGTCCCGACGATCAGCACGGAACGGCCGCTGCGGCGCAGCACCTGGACCGGGTTGAACTCGGGGCAGATACGGGTGACGGACGCGATCGCCATGCGCAGTTGCGCGCCCTGGGGGCCGGACAGGTCGATTCTCCCGCTGGGCGGCTGGACGGTGCTCCCCGCCCAGCGCCTCGGCCGCGGCGCTCCCTGCGGAACGGGGGCGAGGTACGGTCCTGAGCCGGCCGGGACGGTGCGGTGGAGCGGCCGGGGCGGGGCGGTCACGGAGGACGATGCTGTGTACATGGAGGAGACAGATCCCTTCGTGCGCCGACGAGTTGCGTGCGTCGCCCCGCCCGCCCGAACGGTCCGCACCCTGGGGAATGCGGGCCGGTCGGCGGGGCGGGGTGGCGCGTTCCTACCTGACACCGTGGCGCGGGTGGCGGAACATCGGGCGCACCCTGGCGAACCCTGGCGAATAGTCGCCAGCCCCATGACAGGGGGTTACTGTCAACTCAGCCGAGAACCTGGGGGCTTAGACGTGACCGGACAGACCAACACCCGCCTGGCGGACCTCTTCGGCCTCGCCGGCTGGTCCAAGGGCGAACTCGCGAGACTCGTGAACCGGCAGGCGGCGGCCATGGGCCACCCCCAGCTGTCGACCGACACCTCGCGGGTGCGGCGCTGGATCGACATGGGGGAGACCCCGCGCGATCCCGTGCCCCGGGTGCTGGCAGCGCTGTTCACCGAGCGACTCGGCCGTGTCGTGACCATCGAGGACCTCGGGTTCGTACGACACGGGCGCGCCGGGAAGAGGCGGGACGTCAGGAACACCGACAACCCTGACGGGCTGCCCTGGGCGCCCGAGCGTACGGCAGCGGTCCTCACCGAATTCACGGGAATGGACCTCATGCTCAACCGACGCGGCCTGGTGGGCGCGGGTGCCGCGCTCGCCGCCGGCTCCGTACTCAGCAACGCCATGCAGGACTGGCTCCACACCGACCCCGCACGACCGGGCGCCACCCCCCGCGCCGTCGATCCCCTCTACGCCGATCCCGCCGGGTTCGACCGCTACGAGGCGGCCCCCATCGGGTCGGAGGAGATCGACGCGCTGGAGCGCTCGGTGGAGGTCTTCCGGGCCTGGGACGCCTCCCGGGGCGGCGGACTCCAGCGCAAGGCGGTGGTCGGCCAGCTCAACGAGGTGGGCGGGATGCTCGCCTACCGCCACCCCGACCATCTGCACCGGCGCCTGTGGGGCGTCGCCGCCAACCTGGCCGTGCTGGCCGGCTGGATGTCCCATGACGTGGGCCTGGAGCCCACCGCCCAGAAGTACTTCGTGATCGCCGCGCACGCGGCCCGTGAGGGCGGCGACCGGCCGCGGGCCGGCGAGGCGCTCTCCCGCGCCGCCCGCCAGATGGTGCACCTGGGCCGCCCCGACGACGCCCTCGACCTGATGAAGCTGGCCAAGTCGGGCTCGGGGGAGCGGGTGCTGCCCCGGACACAGGCCATGTTCCAGACCATCGAGGCCTGGGCGCAGGCGTCGATGGGCCGCGGCCAGGCGATGCGCCGCACCCTCGGCGAGGCCGAGGACCTCTTCGTCTCCGACCGGGGCGAGGAGAAGCCGAGCTGGATGCAGAACTTCGACGAGGCCGACCTGCACGGCATGCAGGCGCTCGCCTACCGCACCCTGGCCGAGCACGATCCGGCCGCCGCGGTCCCCGCGAAGCGCCACGCGAAGCTGGCGATCGAGCTGCGCAGTCACGGGCACGACCGGTCGAAGCTGTTCGACCACATCTCGCTGGCCTCGGCCTGCTTCATCGCCGACGACCCCGAGCAGGCGGACCGCTACGCGCGCCTCGCCCTGGTGTCGATGGGGGACACCTCCTCGCACCGCACCTGGGACCGGCTGCGCGAGATGTACCGGCTCACCGGCCAGTACGCGGGCTACACGAGGATCGAGGACCTGCGCGAGGAGATCGAGATCGCCCTGCCGAAGGCGCCGGCGAACCGCCCGAGAACCGGCGAGGTGTGAGGCGCCGCGTGACCGGACGATACGGGGAGCGGCGGGGCTACCGGCCGACCCGTACGACCATCACGCAGGCGTCGTCCTCGCGCGGGTTCTCGCCGAACTCCTCGACCACCGACAGGACGCAGTCCTGCGCGTCGCGCGCGGCGGCCAGCCGCGGGGCGAGGGCCAGCAGCCGCCGCGTGCCGTCGTCGGCGTCCAGGCTGCCGACGGTGCGGGTCAGGCCGTCGGTGTGCAGGAGCAGCAGGTCGCCGGGGAGCAGCCGGGTCTCGGCCTCCTCGTACGCGGCGCCGGTCGTCGCGCCGAGGAGCACGCCCTCCGGCCTGGCCAGGGTGCGCACCGTCCCGCCGCGGAACAGCAGCGGGGCGGGGTGCCCGGCCTGGGACCAGGTGAGGACCTGGGAGGTGGGGTCGTAGCGGCAGCACATGGCGCTGCCCAGGGCGGGCTGTACGGAGGTCTCCAGGAGCTGGTTGAGGTGCCCCATCAGGGCGCCGGGCCGGATCCCGGCCACCGCCATGCCGCGCAGCGCGCCGAGGAGCATGGCCATCGAGGAGGTCGCCGCGACGCCGTGCCCGGTCAGGTCGCCGACGGTCAGCAGCGCGTCGCCGTCCGGGAGCGCGAGGGCGTCGTACCAGTCGCCGCCGATGAGTCCGGTCGACGCGGCCGGGAGGTAGTGGCCGGCGACGTCGAGCGGGGCCGGTCCGTCGTGGGCGAAGCTGAGCGAGCCGCGCCACGGCGGCAGCACGGCTTCCTGGAGCTCGACGGCGACCCGGCGCTCGGTGTGCTCGATCTGCCGGTGCCGCTGGAGGCTGTCACGGCTCTCGCGGACCGCGCGCTCGCTGCGCCGCAGTTCGCTCACGTCCCGCAGCACGGCCCACATGGAGGCCGTGCAGCCGTCGGAGTCGAGGACGGGCTCGCCGGTCATGTGGACGGTGCGGACCCGGCCGTCGCTGCGGACGATGCGGAACTCGCCGTCGATGGGCTTTCCGTCGATCAGGCAGTCCGTCACCATCGCCTGGAGCAGCGGCTGGTCCTCGGCGAAGACCAGCGAGGGCAGCTCGTCGAGCGACAGGGGGCCGCGCTCCTGGGGGCGGCCGAAGATCTGGAACAGCTCCTCGGACCAGTGCACGGCGTCGGTGAGGAGATCCCACTCGGCGCTGCCGACCCGGGAGAGGAGGGAGCCGCTGACACGAGGGGCCGGGACGGCGTACGCGGCGGGCGACTCGCCCGGGTGTTCGACGGGGAGGCCGCTCTTCAGCTGACCCAAGTGTGCGCCGAGGTCGTCGAGTTGGTGTACGGCCAGATCACACAGGGCGCGCTGCCACCGGTGGTGCGGGTCGTCCTCGTCCACGGCCGAGTCCCTGCGGACCGCGTCCACCTCGCCGCGCAGCCGACGCGTCTGCGAGATCAACGCGTCCACCGTGCCGGGCTCGGGCGGCTGGGCGGGACGATCCGCGAACAGATGGGACGGCATGTCGTACTCCGATACAGGCGACTGGGACCACGCGGCACGGCCAGGTCATGAAGTTGAAGCCCGGCTACGACTTTCGCACAGGCCGGGACACCTCGTAAGGGATATGGCAACACTCGATACGGTGGTGCTTCTGGCATATGCCAAAGGCCCACAAGGTGACCGTCCGGTACCCATCGGCATTTCGGCCACGCCGACTCGGGTTACGGTGCTGGTGTGGTGAGCGACAAGGTGAACACAGTGGGTACGGCCCTCCTGCTGGCGGCCGCGCCGGCCGGAAGAGGCCGGGCGATGGACGCGGCCTCCGTGCTGCCCGCGCTCGCCGCCGTGCCGGCCGCGGCCCTCACGGGCACGGACATGGCGACGGTCGTCGAACTGGCGGACCCCCTGGATCCGCAGACCGTCCTGACCCGCCTGCGCGCCGCCGCCGCCACGCCGGGACCGCTCACCCTCTGCCTCGCCGGACAGCTCCAACTCGACCGCCGCCAACGCCTTCCGCACCTCGCGCTCGCCCGCAGCACCCCGACGACCCTGCGCTACACGGGACTTCCCTGGCACTGGCTCGCCGGCGAACTGGCGCCGCGCCGCCCCGGCACCACCACCGTCATCGCCGACCTGGCAGCCGAACCCGAACTCCTCCAGCACCTCGCCACCGACCCGAACGCACTCCAACTAGGCCCGTCGGTAGCCCTGTTCGCCCATCTGACACCCTTCCCGAGGCGCGGAGCCCCCACGACCCCGGAGTACCTCCGGCACTACGCCACCATCTGGCGCACCGGCGCCCGTCCCCCGCTCCCGTTCCTCCACACGGAGGCCGCCGCGGCGGCCGCCGCCACGGACGCCCTCCTGCTCGCACCCGCCCCGTCCATGGGCGAGCCGCACCCGGCCCCGTCGACGCCGCCCCCGGTGCCGCCGCTAGGCGAGCCCTTGGCCGAGCCGCCCCCGACCGGACGGCTCGGGGGGCCGGCCGACCGGCCCGCCGCGGAACGGCGCGCACCGACGAGTCCGGCGGAGACTGCCGCAGGGGCGGTCGTCGCGGTCGCCGTCGGTTCGGCTCCGGTAGCCGTGGGGTCGGGTCCGGCGGTTGTCGCGCCGGAGGTCGCCGCCCCGGTGCTCCCCGCCCCTGCGGCCCCCGCGCCCCCCGCCCCTCCCGTCGTACGGCAGGCCGTCGAGGTGCGGACGGTCCCGCCCCGCCCGGCCGGGGCGCCCGTCCCCTCGCCCCAGCCCCGCCCGCAGCGGCAGGCGCACCCGCCTGCCCCCTCGGGTCACGTCGGGGCGGGCGACCCGCACCCGGCCATCCTGGCCGCTGCCATGGCCGGGCGGCACGGGGAGGCCGCCGCCATGGCCGCGGCGTGGGAGAGCGAGGCGCTGCGTCGGTACGGGCCGCGGTCGGGGGAGGCGGTGCACTGGGTGGAGGTGCGGGCCGATCTCGCGCGGCTGGCGGGGGAGCCCGCCCGCAGCTGCGAGCTGTGGATCGCCGCCGCGCAGGCCCGGCTCGGTCTGCGCCAGGGGCCGGACGAGCCGGACGTCGAGGGGGCCGTGGACCGGGCCCACCACCAGTGGGAGCAGATCCAGGACCCGGCCAGGGCCCGCTCCCTCGGCCCCGTGCTGGTCGAGCTGCGCCGCCACGTCCCGGGCCGCCGCGCGGGCGCGCTCGCCGCGCTCCAGCGGAGGATGGGCTGAGGCCCGCACCTCGTACGAACCACCGCTCGCCCGTACCGTACGAAAGGACGCCGTGACCTCCCTCGCCACCGCCCAGCGCGCCCTGCTCGACCCTTCCGTGCGCCACCCGCTCTGGCCGCCGCTGACCGCCGGGTGCCCGGTGACCTCCACGGAGGAGGTCGCGTACCCGCTGGACATCGACTACGCCTACGACCAGGTCCCGGACGACCTGTTCGCCCGCCCCGCCGCGCACGGCCTGGAGCGGTGGGCGCCGCTGCTCCCGCCGCTCGCCGCGCCGGGGCTCGGCGAGGGGAACACGCCGCTGGTGCCGCTCGGCGACGACGTCTGGATCAAGGACGAGTCGCGCAACCCCACCTGGAGCCACAAGGACCGGCTGAACCGGGTCGCGGTGAGCGCCGCCGTCGCGTCCGGCGCGCGCGGGATCGTCGTGTCGTCCTCCGGCAACCACGGGGCCGCTGCCGCCGCCTACGCGGCCCGCGCGGGCCTGCCGTGCGTGGCCTTCGCCTCGGCCGGCGCCCCGCCGGCGGTCGCCTCCCACCTGCGCGCCTACGGTGCGACGGTGATCACCGCCCCGCGCCCTTCGGTGCGCCCGCTGATGCGGCGGATCGTCGAGGAGCTCGGCTACCAGCCGGTGAGCAGCGTGACGGACAGCGCGCACACAGGGCATCCCTTCGGCCCGGAGGGCTACAAGACGATCGCGTACGAGATCGCGCTCGATCTGGGACGCGCCCCGGCCGCCATCCATCTGCCCACCGGATACGGTGAGTTGCTCTTCGGCGTCACCAAGGGATTCCAGGAACTCGCGCGGCTCGGCGTCACCGGATCCGTCCCCCGCGTGTACGCGGCCGAGCCGTCGGCCGCCGGGGCCCTGACCGAGGCGATGCGCACCGGAGCGGACACCGCCCGGGTCCCGGTCGGGCCGACCGCCGCGTACGCGATCGACTGCGAGATCAGCGGTTACCGGGGGGTCGTCGCGCTCCGCGCGAGCGGAGGAGCGGCCCGTACGGTGACTGATGATCAGATGAGTGCCGCGCAAGCAGAGTTGGCGGCAGAGGGGATGTGGTGCGAGGTCTCCTCGGCGGCCGGTCTGGCGAGCCTGCGCGCGCACGGGCCCCAGGAGGAGGACGGACCCGTCGTCTGCGTCGTCACGTCCAGCGGCTACAAGGACACCGCGACCGCGCGCGAGACGCACACCCCGATGGACCTGGAGTGGGCCGAGGTGAAGGCGCTGCTCGCTTAGGGCGGGTTTCGGGATCGGTTCCTGCTCGGGACGGTGGTCTTGGCTGCCGGTCGGCTTCGAGGTCTCGTGCACCTCGGCGATCACGGGCGGTCAGGTCGACCGTGAAGTGCCACCTCTGAGGGTGATGGTGGGGAAGAGGGGCTCCCGAACCGGACGTCTCTCCCCTCCGGGGCCCGATGAGTGTGAATGCCGGTCGGGAGGTGCGTGAACGACGCCGCCCCCGCCAAGCAGGCGGGGACGGTGGTAGAGGTGCGGTGGGAGGTCAGCGTCTGGCGGCACGAGAGGCGGCCGGCGCGACGGCGTTGTCCGTGGTGGCGGGTTCGATCGTGCGGCGCTTGACGATCACGAGGACGATCAGGACGACCTGGAGCACGATCGGCAGGACCATGCCGGGGGACGCCTTCGGGTCGAGGCCGACCGCGTTGGAGACGAGGCTGAAGTCCCACAGGCCGTGCACGAGCATCGGGAGCAGGAGCGTGCCGCCGACGCGCAGGCAGAGGTAGAAGAAGTAGCCGGAAGTCGAGACGATCACGGCCTGGAGGAGGGCCTGGGCGCCCTCGCCGAAGGCGTTGCTGACGTGGACGATGCCGAAGGCCACGGAGGACCACAGGGCGACCTTGCCCTCGCTGAGGCCGGCGCGCTTGAAGACCTGGACGCCGATGCCGCGGAACATCAGCTCCTCGCCGATACCGACGAACAGGGTCATCACGATCAGGCTCAGGACGAGGGAGAACGGTTCCAGGTCACCACGGCCGCGCCGAAGAGGACCGACAGGCCGATCGGGATCACGCCGTTCCGGATGACCGCCTCGGTGGTCGGGAACTGGCTGTCACCACCGCTCGCGTCGACGCCGATGAGCGCGCCGAGCCCCTGGAGGATCGCGAGATAGACGACGACCACGGCCAGGAATCACGGCCAGGTCAGCCGACGGCCGGCCGGGGCGGGGGATGAGTGTGCGGGCATGGCGGTGCTCCTCGCGGTACGGCGGTGGTGTCGCCCGTCCGCGGGAGCGACCACCTGTTCCCACAGGCCGCGAAAATCAGTAAAGATCATGGTAAGTCGACCAAAAGGGGCCGGGGGGAGCTTCGATCGATTCGCGGATGGCCCGTGAGGTCGGAAGGCGTGTGACCGCACGAGGCCGTACCGGCAGGCTCGCCCGACCGAGGTGATCAATATCGGCTACCGGCGATCATTAACGATCTTTCGCGGCGGGCGCCCCCTTCACGGTGATCGAATGACGATCCGTCAATGTCTTTGATCTTGAGGAGAGCCCCGTGATCGACGCCGCCCTGATCGCCATCATCGACGCCCTTCAGCCCATCATCGTTCCTCTGATCACGAGCAACCGTGACGTGAAGCACGACGTCAAGCCCCTCACCTGACCCCCGCCCCGATACCGGCCGGAGGCCGCCATGCGTATCGCCGCCCTGGTCCGCGGGTTCGCCTCGACGTTCTTGCGGCCCCGGCCCCCGCGCACGGAGAGGGCCGAACCCCTCACCCGAGCGCAGATCCTCGATCTCCTGGAGAAGCTGCCTGTCAGCGAGTGGCGCTACGACTGGGACCCCGACGCCCTCCACATCGGACCGATGGCCCAGGACTGGCGGGCCGCCTTCGGCTACGGCCGCCGCGAGACGACCATCGACGTCGTCGACGCCCAGGGCGTGCTGATCGCCGCCGTACAGGAACTCACCCGCCGACTCCACCGACTTGAAGAACAAATGGCCGCGCGACCGGCGTGCTGCGCACCCGGGCACACACCCGAGCATGAACCCGGAAAGAGAAATCCATGCCCCTGACCGAAGCCATCATCGCTCTGATCAACGCCCTCGGCCCCGTGATCACCCCGCTCTGACCCGCCCACCTGCCCGGATGTCAAACGGCAAGCCAAGGACCATCCCATGAGCGTCTTCCGTCGTGCCGCGAAAGCGGCCACCGTCCACTCCCGGGCCGCACTCGCCCTGTTCGGGTCCGTGACCCTGCTGACCTTCGGGACCTCCCTCCACCAGATCTTCCCCGTGACCGTCGGCATCGGCGCCTGACCTGGCGACGCCCCGGCCGTGCCGGAGGAGACAGACCGGCCGGACCCGTTGACCGGGGAACGGCCGGTTCACCCCTTGCGGGCCCCTGTCTGTGCAGGCGAAGCTGCCGGGCGGCCGCACTCCGTGGCCGCGGGGGTGCAGTACGAGAACGGGCGGGAACATGATGCGCAGGCGGGGCTGGCTCAAGCGGCTGCTGGCGTCGTTGCTGGGAACGGTGCTGGCGGCAGCCGGGCTGGTGGCCGGCGGGACGGGAACGGCGGCCGCGGTGGTGGGCGGCACGGACGCCCCCGCGGGCGCATACCCGTACCAGGTGGAGCTATGGAAGCGGACCTCCACCGGCGACTGGCACCCCTCCTGTGGCGGATCGATCATCGGCGACCGGTGGATCCTCACCGCGGCCCACTGCGCCGAGGCGACGACGGCCGACCGGATGATCGTGACGGTCGGCTCGAACACGCTCGACCCCGCGGGAACCGTCTACCGGGTCCAGGAGACGATCCGGCACCAGGACTACAACGGCAACGCCGCCGGCAACCCGAACGACATCGGCCTGCTGAAACTGACCACCCCCATCGCCTACACACCCCTGGTCCAGCCGATCGCGCTCCCGGACCCGCCCCAGTTCCCCAGCGGCACCGCGACGCTGACCGGCTGGGGAAAGACCAGCGGTAACGGCCAGGCGTCCAACACCCTTCGCCAGGCCACGGTCACCGTCCTGACCGTCGCCGAATGCCAGGCGCGCTGGTACGGCCAGAACATCAACGCCAACCACGTCTGCACCTACGACAAGGGCACCGGACAGTCCGCGTGCGAAGGCGACAGCGGTGGCCCGCTCGCCCAGAACGGCCGGGTCATCGGCATCGTCAGCTGGGGCCACAGCGTGTGCAGCGGGTTGTATCCGTCCGTGTACACCAACGTCGCCGGCTACCGGACTTGGATCACCACCAAGACCGGCATCTGACCCGCACCGGAAGGACGACCTGGCAACGGGTCCGGATCGCTTGACGCCCGTTCAAGATCAGAGCCGCTCGTCGACAGTTGCGATCAGCACGGTCGCCTCGTAACAGACTGCCAGCTTGTCACATCGCGTGGCGACGGCGCGGTGCCTCTTGAGGCGGTTGATCCCGCACTCGACCGCATGGCGCTTGCGGTAATCGGCCGGGTCGAAGTACGGCGGCCGGCCGCCGCGGGAGCCGAGCTTTCGGCGTTGCGGGCCTGGTCGGTCTTGTCCGGGATGGTGCAGCGGATCCGACATGGGCTTTTGCCCCTGCTCTACCGCCAGATGCAGCTTGGTGGTGAACCCGCCGCGCGAGCGTCCCAGCCCGTGATCACCAGGCTCGGTGAACACGCCGCCCGGCGGTTCCTTCTGCAGATCACCCTGCTTCCGGGCGCCAGCCGCATGCTGATGAGCGCGGCACACAGTGGAGTCGACACTCAGGTCCCACGTGATCGCGCCCTTCGCATCAGCCAGGGACTGAAGCCGGGTCAGGACGCGGTGCCAGACGCCGTCCCGCTGGCACCGCCGGAAGAGGTCGTAGACCCGACCCCACGGCCCGTACTCGACAGGCAGGTCCCGCCACGGCACACCGGTCCGGACCCGGAATAGTATGCCGTCGATCAGCCGCCGCCGAGGCCAGAGCGGCGGTCGCCCAGCCCTGACCGCCTTCGGCAACAACGGCTCCAGCACCACACACTGCTCGTCCGTAAGATCTCCTCGCCCCATGAACGTAATCATCCGCAGGTCAAGATCCTCTTTCGATACAGGCCCTAAAGGGTGTTGCAGAAGGTGCGCTTCGGGCAGGCCTGAATGGCGTTTGACCTGCTGGTTCACCGTGTCATGGCGAGGTTGTGCATGGCAGCGACGGCCTGGACGGCATGGTGAAGTCCGTCGCCTCGCTGGCGGCAGTCGCGCAGGATCTTCCAGTTCTCCTTCCGGGCGAAGGTGTGCTCGACGCGGGCACGGACGCGTCGGTGTTCGGCGTTGTCCGCCGTCGACGATCCACAACCGTTCGGTGTCCACCACCGGCCGCGGAGCCCGCTCAAGCGCCAGCAACGGACGGAGCCGCTGGACGACCCGGCACACCGTCGCCGGCGAGACGCCGAACAGCGGCGCGAGCTGCCGCATGGTGAGGTTCGTGCGGTAGTACACGGCCACCAGCAGCACCCGGTCCGCCAGCGGCAGACACCACGGACGGCCACCACCGGGCCCGTTCCCACCCCGTTCGCGCACCGCCTTCACCAGCTTCGCGAACCGATCCATCCGCAAACCCGTGAACGTCTCCACCCACACCGACTCAGCCCGCAACATCCCAGTCGGTCACGGGACCTGGAACCCGCCCAGCTCCGGCACCTTGGTCAGGCCGACCCGCACCACACCGAATCCTCGGCGGTCACCGCGCGCACGGCAGCTCCGCGGTGATGGTGGTGGGCCCGCCGACGGGGCTGCTGACGTGGAAGGCCCCGTCGAGGGAGCCGACCCGCTTGGCCAGCCCGGTCAGGCCCGTGCCGGCGGCGGTGTCGGCGCCGCCCAGCCCGTCGTCGGTGACGCGGACGCGCAGCACCTCGCCGACCTGGCGAACTGTCACCTCCGCGCGCATCGCGTGGGCGTGCTTCGTCGCATTGGTCAGCGCCTCGGAGATCACGAAGTACGCGACCGACTCCACGTGGGGCGCCACCCGCTCCTCAAGATCGACCCGCAGCCGCACCGGCAGGGGCGTGCGGGCGGCCAGCCCGGACAACGCCGCGTCCAGACCCCGGTCTTCGAGCACGGCCGGGTGCAGCCCCCTCACCAGGTCATTGAGCTCGGCGATCGCCTCCTTCGCCTCCAGGTGCGCTCTCGCGATCACCTCGCGGGCATCACTCGGCAGGTCCGGATTGGCGGCGATGGCCAGACCCAGGTTGACCGCGAGGGACACCAAGCGCTGCTGGGTGCCGTCGTGCAGGTCGCGCTCGATCCGGCGCCGCTCCGCGTCGACGGCCTCGATCAGGTCGGTCCGGCTCACGGCCAGCTGATCGACCCGCTCCTGGAGCCGCTGCGCCCGGCTGGGCCCGAGCAGGCCCGACGCCAGCCGCGCCTCGGTCCGGGCTACCGCCCGCGCGGTCCAGGGCAGGACGCACAGGAGAAGGAGTCCAGCCGCCGTGTAGGCCGGCAGCTCGGTCAGGTAGCCGAACCAGTCCTGGCGGATTCCGGTGGGCAGTGCCCATGACCAGGCGCAGGCGGTGACGCCCGCCAGGCCCGCCGCTGCCACCACGAGCACCAGCAGCTCCAGCAGCGCGAGCGGCGGGCCCAGCAGGAGGTGGTAGCCGATCTTGCGCCAAGGCCGCGTCGACCCGAGCCACCGGGCGGTCGAGGCCCACGTCCACTGTTCCGGCGCGGTGGGGGTGAGCCGGGGGACGTCCACCCCGATGAGCACCCGGTAGCGAGCCCGCTGAACGGCCGTCAGCGCCGGGGCGATGAGCAGGACCAGGGCGGCCGACAGGGGAACCGTGAGGAGCCAGTTCCCCGTCCTGGCGGTGGTCGTCGCCGCCCAGGCCCACACGGGCACCAGCGCCAGGTGCGGCAGCACACCAGTGGCAAGAAAGCCGGTGTCCCGCCGCGCCCGGAGGACGGCGCGCCTCAGTCCGGCTGGAATCGTCATGGCACGACGCTAGGGCACCGCGGGAGGACGCTGCCATGGAGCCCGTACCCGATCCCATGGTGAAGCTAGTACCAGCTGTAGATCTTGATCGTGGCCTGTGGCCTGTGGCCTGTGGCCTGTGGCCTGTGGGCGCGGACAGCGTGGGCCGTCGGGCCTGGCATCATCGATGCATGGCCCCTGCATCCGCCTCCCTCCGCACCGAGCGGCTCGTCCTGCGTCCCGTACGCGCCCGGGACCTGCCCGCCGTGACGCGGCTGTGGACCGACCCGGAGGTGCGACGCCACCTGGGCGGGCCCGTGATCGACTCCGTGGTGCGCATCCGGCAGCGGCGGATCGTGGGGGCGAGCGGCTTCCACGCCGTCGAGCGGGCCGCCGACGGCGCGGTCCTCGGACTGGTCACCGTGGCGGCGGGCGGGCGGGACGGGGAGACGGAGGTGTCCTACCAGTTCCTGCCCGAGCACTGGGGGCAGGGCTACGCCCGCGAGGCCGTCTCCGCCGCCGTCGAGCGCGCCCTGGGCGACACGCCGAGCGTCGTCGCGGTCACCCAGGAGGCCAACGCCCGCTCGCGCCACCTCCTGGAGTCCGTGGGCATGGCGCACGCCGACTCCTTCGTCGAGTGGGACGCGCACCAGGTGCTGTACCGGCGGCGCCGCGCCTGAGGCGCCGCCCGCCCGCCGCCGGGCGGGGGTCCGGGCCGGTCAGAAGCGGGCGTGCGTGGTGATGTCGGACTCGAACTGCGTGATCATCTCGGGCGTGACCGTCGGCCGGCACTGGGCGATCGCGTCCAGGTAGTCCCGGGTGGTCGCGCCCGGCGCGGGCTCGTCCCCGGTGCGGGAACCGACCGACACGAGGTCCCGCTCGAAGGAGCTCTGTGCGGCGATCCGGGCCGCGTGCTCGATGTCGGCGGGAGTGAACAGCTCGCTGGCGAGGACGAGTTCGTCCACGTCGACGTCCGGTCGCGCGTCGGTGTAGCGGGACCAGATCGCCGCCCGGGCCGCCTTGTCCGGCGTACCGATGGGAATCAGGTAGTCGAAGCGTCCCGGGCGCAGGAACGCGGGGTCGAGGGAACGGATCGAGTTGGTCGCGCAGACGAGGAGGCGCTCGTCCCGCTCCCGGAAGCCGGGTATGAGCTTGAGCAGCTCGTTGGTCACGCCGTGCGCCCCGCCGGGCTGCACGGGCTCGGTGCGCACGGGTGCGATCTCCTCGACCTCGTCGATGAAGACCAGGACCCGCTCCAGTTCCGCGATCCGGGCGAAGGCGGAGCGCAGCGCCGCCGCCAGGTTGCCCTCGTCGGCGAGCCGGGACGGCAGGATCTCCACGAACGGCCAGCCGAGCCGGGAGGCGATGGCCCGCGCGAAGGTCGTCTTGCCGGTGCCCGGCGGGCCGAAGAGGCCGAGGGCGCGCGGCGGTCTGACCCCGTGCCGGGCGGCCCGCTCGGGTTCGGCGAGCGGCAGCACGACACGCCGTTCGATCAGGTCCTTCTCGCGTTCCATGCCGGCGACCTTCGCCCACAGGTCGGCGGGGAGCAGTCGTCCGCCGAGGTCGTCGAGGAGGTTCGCGGCGGGCCCGTGCAACGGTTCGACCTTCTCGAAGTACGCCACCGCCGGCTGCCGGGTGTACCCGGCGTTGAGCAGCCCCTCGCCGACGAGCTCCTCCTCGGGCAGCACATAGGCGATCCGGCCCACCCGGGCGGCCACCAGGCGCCGCTCCAGCTCGACGAGCAGCGCGCTCGCGAGGCCCCGGCCGCGCCACGCCGACGCGATCGCGATCCGCATGACCCAGGCGCGCTCGCCGGCGACGCAGGCCAGTGCGGCGCCGATGGGCGTGCCCTGGTGGACGGCGACGACGGCCGGCTGACGGGAGGTGAGGGCGCCGATGCACTCGGCGAGCGAGAAGACCGACTCCTGGCCGAGCTCGGCCGTGGTGTCGATGAGATGGACGACGGCGGCGAGATCGCTCTCGCGATAGTCGTGGATGAGCCAGTTCACCGGTGGTACCGCCCCTCGTTGCTGCTGTCGCGCTCCGTGACGGCGAGGCTAGGCGGGGCGGCGGGGGCGGGTCCTGCGCCATCGTGCACAAGGGGCGCGGGCGAACGCGCCGTACCGGCTCTATGCATGCGGGGTCCGCGCGGGCCGGTTCCATGGCGGCGGTTCCGTGCGGGCCGGTAGGCGGGCGGGTTCCAGGCCGGCGGTTCCCTGCGGGTCGGTTCCACGTCGGCGATTCCATGCCGGCGGTTCTGTGCGGCGCCGCGCATGTCCACGTGTCTCCGCTCCCGGCACGCGGAAAGCCCCCGCGACGGACGCGCGGGGGCTTCGACGTACGGGACGGGACCGTCAGTAGGCCGGGGCCAGCTTCGGGTTCGGGCCGTGGGCGTTCTGCTGGGAGTCACCCTCGGTGGCGAGGAAGACGATCAGGATGATGGCGCCGACCAGCGGCACCAGGTCGATGAGGATCCACCAGCCGGAGCGGCCCGTGTCGTGCAGGCGCCGGACGGTCACGCCCAGGGCGGGAAGGAACACGCCGAGGGCGTAGATCGCGTAGAGCAGCGGATACGTGCCCAGCGCCATGTCGACGACCATGACGATGATCGCGGCGATCACGTTGAACAGGAAGAACATCCAGAATTCCTGGCGCCGCGCCCGGCCGCTGAATACCGCGTACTTCTTGAGAACGTCGAGGTACCAGTTCACTTAGTCCCCCCAAGGACTGGATCGTGTATGGGGCCTGCCCCTGTGGAGCTAGCTTTACGCAGAACTTATGTGGCCGAAACCGTGTGGGTCAATTCGTTACCAGGTGGTGGCCGTTCACAGATACGGCCGCGACGAACGTGAACGGCGTCGCCCGCTCGTGCGAGAGGGCGACGCCGTTCCGGGGAGAGGATCGGGAGTCACGTCCTTCTCTTGGTCATGAGCAGTCCGCCCGCGGTGAGGGCGAAGAGACAGACGCACGCGCCGGTGATGACATTGCTGAGGATCGCGCCGGTACCGGCGTCCCGGGAGACCACCCAGGGGGAGACGATCAGCCATGCACCGAGCAGCAGGACCACGAAGTTGAGGTCCTGGGACCGCTCCGGGGCCATCGACATGCACAGCCCGAGGCCGGCGAGAGCGATGCCGACGATCAGGTTGCTGATAGCCAGTTCCGGCTTCGCGGCGGCGAAGTGGACGGTCCACGCGGAGACCGCGGCGTAGAGGCCGGCCAGGATCACCAGCTCCTCGACCGCCGCCACCCCACGGGTCTGCAGCACACGGGCATAACGGTCCCGCATTTCTCCCGCGTCGGGGTGTCCGCTGATATCACCGGGACGGTGAGAGACGTCGGCCATACGACTCGCCTCCTTCTGGCGTCCTGCACGTCTGACCGCGCTTGCGGCATGACGCCGCGGTTTCATTGTGCGCTTATCTGGCCTTTATGTGTAGATCTGTCCGATAAGGGATGTGCACAGAAAACGACGTCCGCATATGCAGGGAACCGCCAAAGACGGGGAAGGTTCAACAAGCGTTCAGGGAAAGATCAAGAGGGCTGCCGCATTTTTATGCGCATTCCTCTTGAATCGTCACCCGCCGTCCTCCATCCTCCGTCCCCGGCCCGTTCGCCCGAGCGCCCGGACCGCAGACCCTGGAGAGACCCGATGACGCGTGCCCCCGTCCTGGCCGAGGACGTCTTCACCCCCGCCGCCCTCGACGACCCGCACCCCCTCTACGCCCGGCTCCGCGCCGCGGCCCCCGTGCACCACCTGCCGGGAGCCGGACTCCACCTGGTCGCCCGGCACGCCCAGGTCCTGGAGGTCCTCGACGACCCCGCCACCTACTCCAGCAACCTCACCGCGCTGTTCTTCGCGGGCGAGGACGGCCGCCCGGCCCTCCTCGACGCGGGCGGCACCGGGCCCGACGTCCTCGCCACCGCCGACCCGCCCGCCCACACCGGACAACGCGCCGTCGTCCGCCACGCCTTCGGCCGCGGCGCCGTCGAGTCCTGGCGCACCGGCGTCGAGGAGATCGCCGCACCCCGGATCGAGGAGTTCGCCGCGCGCGGCGGCGGCGACTGGATGGCCGAACTCGCCGCTCCGCTCCCGGTGCTCGTCATCGCCCGCGTCCTCGGGCTCCCCGACGCCGACGCCGCGCGGCTCACCACCTGGGCGGACGCGGGTGTCGAGCTGTTCTCCGGACACGCCGACGCCGACCGGATGCTCCGTCTCGGCGCCGACATGGCGGACTTCCTCGGGTACCTCCGGGCCCGGCTCGACGCCGCCGGGACCACCCCCACGGGCGGCCTCGTCGACACCCTCGTCGCTGCCCGCGCACAGGGCGGGCTCGCCGCCGACGAGGCCACCGCCGTGCTGCTCCAACTGGTCATCGCGGGCTCCGAGTCCACCACCAGCCTGCTGGGCAGCGCGGTCCGGCTGCTGGCCGGCCGGCCCGACCTCCAGGACCGGCTGCGGAAGGACCCGCCGGCCGTCGACCGGCTGGTGGAGGAGGTACTCCGGCTGGAGAGCCCGTTCCGGGGGCACTTCAGGATCACCACGCGCCCGGCCGTGCTCGGCGGCGTGCGACTCCCCGCCGGAGCGCGGCTGATGCTGCTCTGGGGCGCGGCCAACCGGGACCCGGCGGCCCACCCGGAACCGGACGCCCTCGACCTCGACCGGCCTGGGGCGAAGGGGCACCTGGCCTTCGGCCGGGGCATCCACTTCTGCCTCGGCGCCCACCTGGCCCGCCTGGAGGCCGTGGTCGCCCTGCGCCTCCTGCTGGCGGCCGGCGACCTCGCGCTGCCGCCGGGTGCCGCCCCCGCCTATGTGCCGAGCCTCTTCGTCCGGCGGCTCGCCCGGCTGCCGATCGAGGTCAACGGCGCGTGTACGGGCGGGTGATGATCTCCATGTTGTGGCCGTCGGGGTCGTCGAAGTAGGCGCCCCGGCCGCCGTAGCGGTGGTTGACCCGGCCCGGCTCGGTGTGGTTCGGGTCGGCGTAGTACGTCACCCGCATCCCCTCCAGCCGCCCGATCATCGTGTCGAACTCGTCGTCCGGCACGAGAAACGCGTAGTGGGTGGTGGTGAACGGCTCGTCACCCTGCTGGTAGTAGTCCAGGGTCACGCCGTTGCCGGTGTCCACCGGCAGGAACGGGCCCGTCGGGGCACCGACCGCGAGGCCCAGCACCTCGGCGAGGAATTCGGCGGAGACCCGCCGGTCACGGGCGTACACGATGGTGTGATTGAGCTCAACGGTCATGGGGGGTCCTTTCCCAGGGCAGGCGCTGTCGACTCTCTCCTGTCCCGTACCAGCGGTACGGGAGGGACGGCCGCGGCGGACCCCGCGCGCACCACCCGGCGGCGCTCACGCCACGGCCGGGTGCCCTACTCGCTCACGGCCCATGGCCGACCCGGCAGTCATGCCTCCACGTTAGCCCGCGCCGATCTTGTACGACAACGCGGTTTACGGCCACGGCCCGGCCGGTCGGCACCGGGTCCGGCGGGCCCCGGGTGGGCCCCGGGTGGGCCCGCCGGACCTCCGGCGTGCGACCCGGAGCGCGGCAAGCGGGACGTGCGCCGGGCCCGTGCGGCGTAGCCTGGAGGTGGACTCGGGGTCGCGCGTTCCACCGCCGGGAGGCGGACGACGATGACCGGAATCGTTTCCAGGAGCTTCGACTCCGCAGACGAGACCCGCCCCTTCGACGGAGGCAAGGGCCGGCTGGACCTGCTCAACACGGACAAGGGCCAGATCGGCAGGGCCGTGTTCGAACCGGGCTGGCAGTGGACCAAGCACGTGAAGCCCCTCGCGGGCACCGACAGCTGCCAGGCGCACCACGTCGGCTACGTCGTCAGCGGTCGCATCAAGGTGGTGATGGACGGCGGCGACAGCGCGGAGCTGGGCCCCGGGAGCTTCTACGAGATCCAGCCGGGACACGACGCCTGGGTCCTGGGCGACGAAGCCTGTGTGGCCCTCGACTGGGTCGGCTTCGGCGACTACGCCGTACCGTCCGGCTCCTGACCTCCCGGCGAACGGCACGCGCACCGGGGCCTCGTGGACGGACCGCTCGTACGCGCCGTTGCGCGTTCGGAAGTGCGAACCGTGTTCGGCCCGAGCGACCGGTGCGGTGAGCAAGCGACCGTTGCGGTGAGCAGGGGAGACCGGTCCAGGCCCCCTGCCCGTCGCCCTCCCGCCGAGCCGCCGAAATACGCGGGCCCGCGCCCCGTCACCGCTGGCAGGATGCGGGGATGACCCTCCAAGACCGCCGGACCCAGCCGCCCTGCACCGCCGACGAACGCACCACCCTCACCACCATGCTGGACTTCCAGCGGGACACCCTCGCCATGAAGTGCGAGGGGCTGACGGCCGAGCAGCTGAAGGACCGGGCCGTCGGACCCTCCGCGCTCTCGCTGCTCGGGCTGGTGCGCCACGCCGCCGAGGTGGAACGCGGCTGGTTCCGCAACGTCATCAACGGGGAGAGCAGCCGCAGCCCTTGGACCCCGGTCGGCTCCACCGACTGGGCGGACTTCGACGTCGACGACGCGGACGACGCCGACGTCGCGGAGGCGTTCGCCGTCTGGCGCGAGGAATGCCGGCGCGCCCGCGCGATCGTCGAGGCGGCCGACTCGCTCGACGTGACCGGGCACATCGACGAGGAGGTCTTCTCGCTGCGCTACGTCCTCGTCCACATGATCGAGGAGTACGCGCGCCACAACGGCCACGCCGACCTGCTGCGCGAGCGCATCGACGGCGCCACCGGCGAGTAGCGGCACCGGGCACCCCGCCGCCCCCTCCCTCGTACCGTCCCGAGCGGAAGAAACTCCTGGTAGCGGCGGTGCTCCTGGCTGTTATCGTCACCGCATGCCGCAGCTGATCGCCCCCACCGCGCGACTCCACGCCTCCTGGCTCGACGCCCACGCCGAATGGATCCCCGGCGTCAACCAGGACGGCACCGGAATGCGGCTCGCCGCGGACGACGCCTTCGCCATGCCCGAGGTCTTCACCTCCTGGGTGGGCCGGCTCCGCGAACAGTCCGACCGGACCCGGCCCCAGCCCGAGGGCCGGGTCCACGCCACCCACTGGTGGATCGCCGAGGACGACACGTACCTCGGCGCGATCGACCTCCGCCACGAGCTCAACGACTTCCTGCTCCGGGCCGGCGGCCACATCGGCTACAGCGTCCGCCCCTCCGCCCGCCGCCGCGGCCTCGCCACCTGGGCGCTCGCCACCGTCCTCCCCGAGGCCCGCGCGCTCGGCCTGACCCGGGTCCTGCTCACCTGCGACGACACCAACACCGCCTCGGCCCGCACCATCGAGCGCAACGGCGGCGTCCTGGAGGACGTCCGCCCCACCGAGATCGGCCTCAAGCGCCGCTACTGGATCGAGCTGTAGGCGTCGGTCATGCAGTCCGCCGCGCACCGCCCGCGCTCGTACGCCTGGCGCAGCGCGGCAGCCGCGTGCGCCCGGCTGACCTCCTCGTAGCCGAAGCGCTCGTGCGCGAGCCGTACGACCGACTCGACGGTCACGATGGCCGGTTCGCCCCGGCCCGCCGCCTCGCGGGCGGCGGCGATCGCCAGCTCGGCCGAGCGGGTCAGCGCCCGCACGTAACTCTGCCAGGCGGCCCTCCGCGCGCGTCGGGGCGCGGGCGGGCGCACGGCCCGCCCCTTCCAGCGGGCACCCGCCGCGACGACGACGGCCCCGGCCACCACGACCAGGGCTCCGAGCAGGGCATCGGGACTCACGTTCACACCGCGAGCCTTCCCTGACCGAGGACCGGGCAACCGGCCGCCCCGCTCACCCGGAAGCCGAGCCGCGGCTGACGCCCGAGCCCGACGCAGACGCCGAGTTCGAGTCCGACCCCGACCCTCCGCTCGACGCCGACGCCGACGCCGACGCCGACGCCGACGCCGACCCCGGCCCCGCCCCCGGTACGGCCGCCGGGTCGTCCAGCACCGCGTCCCGCCCGTACGTGAGCGCACCCGTCAGCGCCGCGTCCGCGCCCAGCACGCCCGGCACCGGGTCCGGCACGAGCAGGTCCACGAGGGCGCGGCGGCCGGACAGGCGTGCGGTGAGGCCGGGTTCGAGCCAGGGGTGCCAGTCGGCGAGGTAGCCGCCGAGGACGACCTCGTCCACGTCGAGGAGGCTGGTGACGGCGAGCACGGCCGCGCCCAGTACCTCGCCGGCGGCGTCCAGCGCGTCGAGTGCCCGCCGTTCCCCGGCCGCCAGGGCCGCGCCGAGGGCGGCCAGCGCCGCGTCCGGGCCCGCCGAGGCGCGCAGTCCGGCGAGGCCCGCCGCGTCGGTGAGCGCCTCGGGGCCGACGTACAGGGCGAGGCAGCCCCGTCCCCCGCAGGCGCACGCCGGTCCGTCGAAGGCGACGGGCATGTGCCCCGGCTCGCCCGCCACCCCGTGCCCGCCGGTGTGGATGCGCCCGTCGAGGACGAGCCCGCCGCCGACGCCGATGTCCGCCTTCAGGTACGCGAGCGAACGCGGCGCCGTGCCGCGGCGCGCCGCCAGGGCGCGGTACTCGGCGAGCGCGGCGAGGTTGGCGTCGTTCACCAGGGCCAGCGGGAGCTCGACGGGGTCTTCGTCCGGTCCGGTGCGCCGCAGCTCCTCCCGTACGAGCCCGGCCAGGTCCACCGGCCCCGGCCAGCCGAAGTCGGTGCTGAACACGTGGGCGCCGTCCGCGTCGACCGGACCCGGCATCGCCAGCACGGCGCCCCACACGTACGCCCCCGGCACGGCCAGCGCGGCCGCCCGGGCCTCGCGCAGCGCGCTCGCGACGGCGCGGGCGAGGGGCCGCGGGTCGCCCCGCGGGGTCCGGTGGGGGAGCGAGGCACGGTGCACGGCCTCGCCCGCGAGGTCGGCGACGGTGGTCTGGAGCCGTTGGCGGGTGATCCGTACCGCGAGGGTGAGGACCCGTCCCGGCACCAGTTCCAGCTGCCGCCGGGGCCGCCCGCGTCCGCCCGCCGGGGTCAGCCCGGCCTCCCGTACGAGTCCCCGGTCGATGAGGTCGGCGGTGAGGGCGGTGAGCGAGCCGTGGGCCAGGCCGGTCGCGACCGAGACCTCGCTGCGGGAACAGGGGCCGCGCTCGGCGATGTGCCGCAGGACGCGCGACAGGTTGAGGCGGCGTACGGCGGCGGAGTCGGAGGGCGGTTCGGCAGGGGCTACGAGCACCCGGCGATTCTCTCCGACGCCGGGGAGCGAACGGTGGACCACCCTCCGCTGACACGAGTAAGTGACACGCGTCACCTTTTTATTTCGAGTATTGACGTAAATGGTTTCCGGTCAGACGCTGTGGACGTCCCCGACGACGACGTCGGGGCCGACGAGGCCGTCGAGGCCGCCCCGGGAGACCCGGGCGGCCCGGCCAGGAAGGCAGCAACCGCCCATGCCCATCGCGCCCTCACCGCAGGCCGCCCCCGCGTCGCCCCGGGCGGCGGGGACCACGACCCTCCTGTGGTCGATGCTGGCCGGATTCACCACGCTCTACATGGCCTACTCGGGCCTGCTGGGCGTCCTCCTGCCGATCCAGGTCGAGGCCATCGCCCCGGACTCCAAGGAGTCCAGCCTCGCGATGGTGACGATGACCTCCTCGATCGTCACCCTCTTCGTCCAGCCCATCGCCGGCGCGCTCTCCGACCGCACCCGCGGCCGCTTCGGCCGCCGCACCCCCTGGATGGCGCTCGGCGCCGTCGCCTCGACCCTCGCCCTGCTCGCCATCGGCCAGGCCACCGGCCTGCTCTGGCTGACCGTCATGTGGGTCGCCGTCCAGGTCCTGCTCAACGTGGTCCAGGCCCCCATGACCGCGATCCTCGCCGACCGCGTCCCCGCCGCACGCCTCGGCATGTTCTCCGCGTTCATCGGCGTCGGCAGCCAGGTCGGTGCCACCCTCGGCGTCGTCATCGGCGCCCGCTTCGCCGCGCACGTCGGCATCGGCTACGCCGTCTTCGCCGCCTGCGTCCTCGTCGTCACCCTCGCCTTCGTCCTGGTCAACAAGGACACCCCGGTCACCGACGAGCCCGAGCCCTTCTCGCTCGGCGCCTTCCTCAAGGGCTTCTGGGTCTCCCCGCGCAAGCACCCCGACTTCGCCTGGGCCTTCCTCGCCCGCGTCGTCTTCGTCTTCGGCTACTGGGGCGTGCTGATGTACCAGCGCTACGCCCTCACCGACTACGTGGGCCTCGACGGCGCCGACGTCGACCGGGCCCAGTCGCTGATGGCCGTACTGACCCTGGTCGGCACCTTCGCCGGATCCCTCCCGGCCGCCAAGCTGTCGGACCGCACCGGCCGCCGCAAGATCTTCATCGCCGGCGCGGCGCTCGTCCTCGCCGCCTCCATGGTCCTCCCGCTGATCAGCCCCACCACGTCCGCGATGTACGCGTACGCGCTGCTCGCCGGCATCGGCTTCGGCACCTACATGTCCCTCGACATGGCCCTCATGACCGAGGTCCTGCCGGCCGGCGACAGCGCGGGCCGCGACCTCGGCATCCTCAACATCGCCACCAACGTGCCGCAGGCCCTCGGCCCGCTGGTCGCCGCCGGGATCATCGGCCTCTTCTCCGACGGCGCCGACAAGGCCCCCGGCTACCGGGCGCTGTTCCTCTTCGCGATCGGCGTCGTCCTCGTCGGCGCGCTCGCCATCAAGCCCATCAAGAGCGTCAAGTGAACCGTTCCGAGCCCCGACAGGAGCCTCCCATGACCGGCACCCTCCCGCCCCTCGTCACCACCACCCGCGGTCCCGTCCGCGGCGAGCTCCGGGCCGACGGAAGCTGCCGCTTCCTGGGCATCCCGTACGCCCAGCCGCCGGTCGGCCCGCTCCGCTTCGCCGCGCCCGTGCCGCCCGAGCCGTGGACCGAGCCGCTGGACGCCACCGCGTACGGACCGACCGCGCAGCGCCGCCCGTTCGCGGACGTCACCACCATCCCCGAGCCGTCCATCCCCGGCGACGGCGTCCTCAACCTCAACGTCTTCACTCCCGCGCCGGACGCCGACGCGGCCCTGCCGGTCCTCGTCTGGATCCACGGCGGCGGGTACGTCGCGGGCTCCGCGGCGAGCCCCTGGTACGACGGTGCCGCGTTCAACCGCGACGGCGTCGTGCTCGTCTCCCTCGGCTACCGGCTCGGCATCGAGGGCTTCCTCCACCTGGACGACGCCCCCGACAACCGTGGCGTACGGGACTGGATCGCCGCCCTGGAGTGGGTCCGCGACAACATCGCGCGCTTCGGCGGCGACCCCGCCAAGGTCACCATCGCCGGCCAGTCGGCGGGCGGCGGCGCCGTCCAGACCCTCCTCGCGGTCCCCTCCGCCCGCGACCTCTTCCGCGGCGTGATCTCCGTGTCCGGCGCCGTCATGCGCCCCGACGGCCCCGAGATCGCCCGCGCCGTCGCGCGCCTCTTCACCGCCCGTACGGGCCTCCCGGCCACCGCCGCCGCCCTCCAGGACCTCGGCGACGACGAGATCCTCGACCTCCAGGACCGCCTCGGCGAGCCGGGTCCGGACCGCGAGGGCCTCCCGCCGATGCTCTCGCTGGTGCCCTTCGCCGACGGCGAGCTGATCCCCGAGCCCGTCCTGGACGCGCTCACCACCGGTGACGCCGGAGCCGGGGTGCCGCTGATGCTGGGCTTCACCGCCCACGAGTTCAACATGATCCCCACGCCCGGCGCGGGCCCCGAGGACGCCCCCCTGCCGCTGCCGCTGCTGCTGGGCGGACTCGGCCTCGACGAGGCCGGGGCGGGTGCCTTCGCCCGGACGTACGCGGACACCGACCCGGCCGCCCACTTCGGCCAGGCCCTGACCGACGCGACCTTCCGCGCCCCGTCCCTCGCGGTCGCCGACGCCCGCGCCGAACGCGGCGAGCCCACCTGGCTCTACCAGTTCGACTGGACCTCGCCGCTGAACGGGCAGTCGTTCCACTGCCTCGACCTGCCCTACGCCTTCGACCTGCTCGACGCGGAGGGCGTCACGGCCGCCGCGGGCGACAACCCGCCGCGGGCGCTGGCCGACGCCATGCACCGCGCGTGGGTCGCGTTCGTCACGGAGGGGAACCCGGGGGAGGAGTGGCCCGCCTACACCTCCACCGGCCGCGCGACGATGCTCTGGAACGCGACGCCGGAGGTGGCGGAGGACCCGCTGAAGGCGGTCCGCGAGATCTGGCTGGGCTGAGCTGGGCTGAGCCCCCAGAGGGCGGGAGCGTGCCGGCACACCCGCGTACGGGTGTGCCGGCACGCCGTCAGCGCGCCGGCACGCTCCGGTAGTGCGTCGTGAGCCGGCCGGCGTCGAAGACGTGGAAGGCGAGCGCCGGCGGGGTCTCGTCCCGGTACACGTAGTCCCGGGGGCCGCCGTTCTGCTCCCACGGCAGCTTGGACGTGGACACCACACCGGGCGCCACCAGCAGCGGCCGGCCCGCGAACGTGGTCGCCGCGCCGGTGTGGGCGTGCCCGCACAGCAGCGCGACGACGTTCGGATGCCGGCGCACCAGCGCCGCGAGCCGCTCCTCGCCGAACTGGCGGAGCCCGTCCACGAAGGGGATCCCGAGCGCGACCGGCGGATGGTGGAACCCCACGAACACGGGGACGTCCTCGGGCGTCCGCGCCAGCTCCTCCTCCAGCCAGTCCAGGGTCTCCTCCTCCAGGAACCCCTCGTCCTTGCCCGGCACCGAGGAGTCGCACAGCGCGAGGACGAAACCGTCCGCGCGCAGCACCTGGTTCACCGGCGCCTCCGGGGCGGTGGGTTCCGCACCGAGCAGCACGCGCCGGAACGCGTCCCGGCGGTCGTGGTTGCCCGGACAGGCCAGCACCGGATGCCGGGAGCCCAGGACGTGTTCACGGATCCACGCGTACTCCGCCTCCGTGCCGTGATCGGCCAGGTCACCGGTGGCGACGACCGCGTCGAAGGCGTACGGGAGGGAGTCCAGGAACTCCGTGACGGCCCGCGTCCGTGCTCTGCCGCGCGGCGAGGAGCCGACGTGGATGTCGCTGAAGTGCGCTATCACGATCACGGTGGCAGTCTCCTCCGGTCCCCGTCACCTTGCGGTTCCCGTGGGACCGTACCCGCCCGCCGCAAGTCCCGCACGGCCGACACCCGGTCGTCGGCCCGTTCCCGCCCGGCCCGCTCGGCTAGCATCCGGACCTCCCACCCCGTCGAAGGGAGCATCCCGTGAACGAGCCCGCCGACACGAAAGGGCCCACGGCCCCCGCCGCGCTCGACGAGCGCTTCGCCGCCCTCGCCACCCCGCTGATCGCCGACGCCTGCGTCCGGCTCGGGGAACCGCTGCGGGCCGCGCCCGCCGGCATCCTGCCGGTGCTCCCCGGCCGCCGGATCGCGGGCCGCGCACTGCCCGTCCGGCACTACGGCAGCGTCGACGTCTTCCTGGAGGCATACACCCGCGCCGCCCTCGGCGACGTGCTCGTCATCGACAACGAGGGCCGCAGGGACGAGGCGTGCGTCGGGGACCTCGCCGTCCTGGAGGCGGGGACGGCCGGCATCGCGGCCGTCGTCGTGTGGGGGCTGCACCGGGACACGCCCGACCTGCTGGAGATCGGGCTGCCGGTCTTCTCGTACGGGGCCCACGCGCCCGGCCCGGTGCGGCTCGACCCGCGCGGGCCGGAGGCGCTGAGCAGTGCCCGTGTCGGCGAGCACACGGTCGGCGCGGACGACGTGGTGTTCGCCGACGACGACGGCGTGCTGTTCGTGGCGGCGGACCGCGCGGAGGCCGTCCTGGAGACCGCCGAGGAGATCTTCCGCACCGAGCGGAACCAAGCCCGGCTGATCAGGGCCGGGCGGACCCTGCGCGACCAGACCCGCTTCGACCTCTACCTGGAACGGCGCGCCCAGGACCCGGCGTACACCTTCCGCCGGCACCTGCGCGCGACCGGCGGCGCCATCGAGGAGTAGGCGGGCCGGGCGGCGCCGGGTCCGACGGGGCTCAGCCGGCCCGGAAGCCGACGGTGCCGTCCGGGAGGATCGCCTCGACCTCCGCGCCGTGCTCGACGGTACGGCTCACCGTGCAGAACTTCTCGTGCGTGAGCCGTACCCCGCGGGCGAACACGTCCGCCGCCCGCGGGTTGTTGTCGGGCAGCTCGAACTCGTAGCTGACCCGGATCCGCCCGACCCGCCCGTCGTCCTCCGGACCGGCCACGCCCTCGACGACGATCCGCAGCTCGTCGTGGTCGACGGCCCGCGCCGTCCGGTCGATCACCATGCCGCCGCATCCGCCCATCGCGGCGAGCAGCAGCTCGACGGGCGTGAACGAGGGCTGGGCGTCCGCGTCGTCGGCGGCCCCGATGCGCACCTCGGCGCCCCGGTCGTTGCGGGCGGTCCAGGTGCGGTATCCGGTGCGGACGGTCTCGATCCGGTACTCGGCCATGGGCGGCACTGCTCCTCACTGCGGTCCGTGCGCACACGAACGCGTGCGCACGGACCATCCCATCATTCCCGCGCCCCCGCGCCCGCCCTCACGCGCGCTCGCGCTCCCGCCCGCCCGGCCCCGGCACCGGAACGCGCACGCCCTCCGTCTCCGCCGCCTCCCGCACGACGGCGCCCCAGGACTCGGCCATCGCGCCCCAGACCGCGCGCAGCTCGGGCTCCGCCTCCCGTACGGAGGCGATCGCGCCGTCCGGGTCCCCGCCCGCGGCTCGTGCGGCGGGCCCGTCCGAGGCCGCCCAGTCGGCGATCGCGTCCGCGAGGACCTCGGGGTGGAACTGCACGCCCCAGGCCCGGGTCCCGACCCGGAAGGCCTGGTACGGGCAGTAGTCCCCGGTCAGCAGCGGCACCGCGCCGGCCGGCAGCGCCTCGGCCTCGTCCCAGTGCCACTGGGCCGCGAGCGCGCCCTCGGGCACGGCGCCGAGCACCGGGTCGGCGTCGGCGGCGGGCAGCCGGCGCAGCGGTACGGCCCCGAGCTCGGGCCCCTGCGGGCGGCGGCCGACCCGCCCGCCCAGGGCATGGGCCAGGATCTGCCCGCCGAGGCAGATGCCGAGGACCGGGACACGGGCGTCGACGGCCTGCCGTATCAGCTCCCGGACGCGCGGCAGCCAGGGCGCGGCGGTGTCGTCCTCGCAGTTGGGCGCGCCGCCGAGCACCAACAGCCCCGCCCAGCCGGCCACCTCGGCGGGCAACTCCTCACCGCGCCACGGGTGATGGACCCGCAGGTCGAGCCCGGCCGCGCGGAGCCGCTGGCCGACCAGGCCGGGGCCGGCGTCGGCCTCGTGCTGGACCACCAGGACAGGGTGTGCGGACAGTTGGGTCACGGGCGTCCCGCCTCCACGATGCGTCGAAGGAACGCCGAGTTGCGTTCCGTCCTGCCGAGGGTCGCCCAAAGCCCCCTCCGGCGCATCCCCTTCGTCCGAGCGGGCGCCGCCCCTTCGCACCGGGCCGGTGGGGGAGGAGGTGCCGGACGCCCGAGGATGAGTACCCGGCGCCCGTCCACCTGAGTACGCGGCACGGTGCCCGGCCGCCCGCCCCGCTGGTGCACTGTCACCATGAACACGCACACCCCGCGCCGCGCCTCCCGGGGCCCCCGCCCCCTGCGCAACGTCACCGCCACGGCCACCGCCACCGGTTCGGCCCTCGCGGTGGCCCTGCTGCCGCTGGTGGTCGGGGCGCTCGTGGCGCGGACCGCCGGGGGCGACCCCATGGTGTCGGTGAACGCCCTGATCGCGGGCGGCGGCCAGCGTGCCCGGCTGTCCCGCACGCAGCTGCGGCAGTGCCGGGGCCGGGCGGTCGCGACGGCGCGGGGCGCGTGGGGCCGGTCGGCGCGCGTGCGGAGGGGGCGCGTGCGGACGGGGCGCGGCGGCCCGGTCGTCGCTCAGCCGCGGAAGGACTCCGGCCGCTCCGGCGACGCCTCGGCCAGGGCGCGTTCGACCGCCTCGACGCCGCCGCGGAGGCCGTAGACGGGGGTGTCGGGCTGCTGGCGCCAGGAGTCGTCGATGCCGCCCGCGTCGACCGTGTCGAAGCCGAGCTCGTCGATGAGTTCGCGGACCGTCTTCTTCGCCTGCTCGTCGTCGCCCGCGACCGGCAGCGCGATGCGCTCGGGGTCGCCGGACGGGCGGTGGCGGTCGAGGATGTCCTGGGCGTAGGTGCCGTTGAATGCCTTGACCACCGGGTGGCCCAGGTGGCGCTCGGTCCAGCGGCTCTCGGTCAGGCCCTCGTCCTCGATGGCGGCGATGCGGCCGTCACGCTCCCGCGGGTAGTAGTTGCCGGTGTCGAGGACGACGAAGTCCTGGGCCGCCCCGTCGAACAGGCCGGTCGCCGGGAGGTCGGGGATCGCCTTCAGGGGGATGGTGACGACGACGAGCCGCGCGCCGCGGGCCGCCTCCGTGACGGGCACGGGGGTCGCGCCGGTCTCCTCGGCGAGGGCGGTGAGCGTCTGCGGGCCGCGGGAGTTGGCCACGGACACCTCGTGGCCGAGGGCGGTGAGGCGGCGGGTGAGGTTGCCGCCGATGTTGCCTGCCCCGATGATGCCGATCTTCATGAGCGTCTGCCTTTCGGGCGGGTGGCGCGGTTCGCCGCTGTGGAAGTGCGCAACCGGGCGACCCCGCCCGCTATTCCCCGTCCCGGGCGTGAGAACTTGGCGTGCCCCGGGTGGGAACCGGGCCGTTCGGGCCCCGCCACGGGCCCGGACGGGTGATGATCCACTGGGCGGCGGGGCACCGCGTCCTCCGCGTCCGCCCGGCACGCACCACACGGCGTTCCGTTCCCGGTTCGCCGTGCCCGGCATCGTTTCACCCCTCAACTCATCCTTCGTTCCTTCACCCCGCATCGAAAGGGCAGCGCCGATGACAGCGCAGGACCGCGCCGCACAGCACGAGCAGGAGGCCGCGCCGCCCCGCGGCATCGGCCGGCGCCGATTCCTCGGATACGTCCTGGCGGCGCCGACCCTCACCGTCGCCGCCCAGGTCGGCGCGGAGGTCCTCGCGCCCGGGCCGGCCGCCGCCGCGGTCCCGGCCGTCGTGCCGTCCCTGCCCGGGCCCGCCGACCTCTACGACCTCAACGACATGCTCACGCACGCCGCCCTCCCGACGGCGAACCTCGTCACCATCCGGATCGACCCGGACGGCACCGCCCACTTCGCGCTGCCCCGCGCCGAGGTCGGCCAGGGCATCACCACCTCCACCGCGATGATCATCGCCGAGGAGCTCGACCTGCCCGTCGAACGGGTCAGGGTCACCCTCGCCGACGCCCGCCCCGAGCTGCTGTTCAACCAGCTCACCGGTGGTTCCAACACCACCATCTCGACCTTCACCCCGATCCGCGTCGCCGCCGCGATCGCCCGCGGCCGGCTGCTGCGCGCCGCCGCCCTCGAACTCGGCGAGCTCGTCGGCACGCTCACCGCCAAGGCGGGCGTCATCACCTCCGCCGCCGGGGTGAGCCTCAGCTATGGCGAGCTCGCGGTGAAGGCCGCCGCGCTCACCGACACCCAGGTCTCCGTCAGCCTCAAGGACCCGGAGAAGTTCCGCGTCATCGGCACCGGACGGGGGCGCGTCGACGCGCTCGAAGCCGTCACCGGGCGCAAGAAGTTCGCGATGGACGTGCAGGTTCCGGACGCCCTGCCCACGATGGTCTGCCGCCCGCCGACCATCAACGGCACCGTGCGCTCGGTGGACAACCTCGCCGACGTACAGGCCATGCCCGGCATCACCGATGTCGTCGCCGTCTCCACCGGCGTCGCCGTCCGGGGCCGCACCTTCGGCCAGTGCATCGACGCCGTCCGCGCGCTGAAGGTCACCTGGGGTCCGGGCACCGCCGAGGGCGCCTCCGACGCCACCGTCCTCCAGAAGCTCCGCCGGGCCGAACTGCCGCTCGTCGTGCCCCCGTTGGACCTGCTCACCAAGTCGGTCGACGCCCGGTTCACCTTCGCCTTCGCCAGCAACGGCGCCCTGGAGACGAACTGCGCCGTCGCCGACGTGCGCCCCGGCTCCGCCGAGATCTGGGCGAGCCTGAAGTCGCCGATCGTCGCCCAGGAGAAGATCGCCCTCCGGCTCGGCCTGCCCATCGGCGCCGTCACCGTCCACGTCACCGAGGGCGGCGGCTCCTTCGGACGCAAGCTGTTCCACGACGCGGCCGGCGAGGCGGCCGAGATCTCGAAGAAGATGCGCAAGCCCGTCCGGCTCATGTGGCACCGCACCGACGACTTCCGGCAGGGCCGTACGCACCCGATGGCCACCTCCCGGGTGCGCGCCACGTACGCCCTGGGCGAGATCCTCACGTACGAACAGCGGCACACCTCCGTCGCGACCGACTTCGGGCACGGCATCGGCGAGATCATCACCTCCGAGGTCGCCCAACTCCCCGTCGCGAACCTGGCGTTCTCCGAGACCATGTTCCAGCTCACCCAGGCCAGCCCGTACCACCTCGGCGTCACCACGCAGCTCCTCAACGAGGTCGACACCGGCTTCAACACCGGTTCCATGCGCAACATCTACTCGCCCAACGTGCGCTGCGCGCAGGAGCTCGTCCTGGACGAGCTCGCCCAGCGGATGGGGCAGGACGCCCTCGCGTTGCGCCGCCGCCTCCTGAAGGACGAGCGGGCGCGCGCCGTGCTCGACAAGGTCGCCGAAGCGGGCGGCTGGGGCCGCCGGATGGAACCCGGCACCGCCCAGGGCATCGCCGTCCATCCCGAGTACCACGCCTTCGTCGCCGTGCTCGCCGAGATCGACTGCCGTCCCGCCACCACCGGGCGGAAGGTGCGCGACGCCTACACGGGCCCGCGCGTCACCAAGGTCGTGTGCGCCGTCGACGTCGGACTCGCCGTCAACCCGCGCGGTCTGGAGGCCCAGATGATGGGCGGCATCATCGACGGCATCGCCCTCACGCTCACCTCCGGACTCCACCTGAAGGACGGGCACTTCCAGGAGAGCAGCTGGGACAACTACTACTACACCCGGCAGTGGAACACCCCGCCCGAGCTGGAGATCATCGTCATGCCACCGACGGGCGACAAGCCCGGCGGCGCGGGCGAGCTGGCCGTCGGAGCCGCCGCGGCGGCCGTCGCCTGCGCCTACGGCCGGGCCACCGGCACCATGCCGACCAGCTTCCCGGTCAACCACGCCGAGCCGCTGCCGTTCACGCCGCTGCCGACCGTCCCGCCCATCCCCGCGTCGCCCACCGACGGCCGCGCCCGCGCCCTCTGACGCCGACCTCCGACAGGAACCAGGAGCCACCGTGCCCCAGCACACCTTCATCCTCAACGGCAAGGCCGTCACCGCCGAGGTCGAGGACGACGTCCGCCTGCTCTGGGTGCTCCGGGACGTCCTCGGCGTCACCGGCCCCAAGTACGGCTGCGGCGTCGGCGTCTGCCAGGCGTGTACGAGCCACCTCAACGGCCGGGCCTTCACACCCTGCGCCGTCCCCGTGAAGGACCTCACGCCCGCCGACGAGGTCACCACCATCGAGGGCCTGCCCGCGACCGTCGGCAAGGACCTCCACCCGATGCAGGAGGCCTGGCTCGACATCGACGTGGCCCAGTGCGGCTACTGCCAGCCCGGCCAGATCATGACCGCCGTGGCGGCCGTGCGCCGCGCCCACGAGGCCGGGCGCGAGGTCGACGAGGCCGATCTCGACCAGATCCGCAACATCTGCCGCTGCGGAACCTATAACCGTATCCGAGAGGCCATCAAGGAGGGCGCCCGCCGCATGGTCTGACACGGCCGGGGCCCTCGCCCACGAGAGGGTGTGCACCAGATGCCGGGAAAGATCGTTCTGTTCGCGGGCGTGTCCCTGGACGGCTACATCGAAGGGCCGGACCACGACATCGCGTGGCACCGCGTCGACGAGGAGCTGCACCTCCACTTCAACGAGCAACTCGCCGCCATGGGCCACTTCCTCAGCGGCCGCCGCACCCACCAGCTGATGGCCGACTTCTGGCCCACGGCCGACGCCGACCCGGCGGCCTCCCCCGCCACGCGGGAGTTCGCCGGGATCTGGCGCACGATGCCCAAGACCGTCTACTCCACCACCCTGGACCACGCCGACTGGAACACCACGGTGGTCCCACGCGTCGACCCGGACGAGGTCCGCGCCCTCGCCGCCGCGGCCGACGGCGACCTCACCCTCAGCGGCGCCGGCCTGGTCGCCTCCTTCCGCGAGCACGACCTGATCGACGTCTACCAGATCTACGTCCACCCCGTCGTGATCGGCCGCGGCACCCCGCTCCTCGCCCCGACGGACGCCACCGCCGACCTCCGCCTCGACACCACCCGCACCTTCCCCAACGGCGTGGTGCTGCTGCGCTACGAGAGGGTCCACGCCGGCCCGGAAGGGGAGTGACCCGCCGGCCGACGGCCACGGCGACGCCCCCGTACGGAGTACCCGTCATACCTGAGAGCTACCCCGGGGTTTGGCTCCCCGGTGGGACGCCGACCACACGCCACGCTTCGTAACTTCGGTGCCGGATCGAAACCCGGTACGGAAGGAACACCCATGGCGCCCCTCCCGCGCGGCCCCCGCCGCGCACCCGCCCCCGGACGACTGCGCCGCACCCTGCTCGCCGCGCTCGTCACCGCCACCGTCGCGGTGCCGGTCGCCGGGGCCGCGCGGCCCGTGGACGTACCCGCCCCCGCCCCCGCGCCCGTCGCGCCGCTGACCGCGGCGAGCACCGAGGAGCTCGCCGCGCGCTACACGGCCGGACGGGCGGCGGTACGGGCGGCCGAGCGGAGCGCCGACGCGTACGGGGCACACAAGCGGGCCGCCTCCCTGCACGCCATGGCCGCGCCGGGACGCCGGTTCCTCTCCTTCGACGGACGCGACGGCGGACGCGCCGCCGAGGTCGTCGGCGACCTCGCCGCGGCCGACCGCATCGCGGTGCTCGTCCCCGGAGCCGACACCGACCTCGACCGCTACGGGCGCTTCCGGGCCGGCGCCGTCGCCCTCCACGACACGCTCAGCGCCCGCCCCGGCACCCACGCCGCCGTCGTCGCCTGGCTCGGCTACCGCACCCCCGCCACCGGCAGCACCGCCTCCCTCACCCCCGGCCGCGCCGACCAGGCGGCACCCGCGCTCCGCGCCTTCGTCGACGAGCTGCGCCGGGCGAAGCCCGACGCCCGCATCACCCTGCTGTGCCACTCGTACGGCTCCGTGGTCTGCGCCCGCGCGGCCGCCGGCCTCCCGGCCGACGCCCTCGTCCTCTACGGCAGCCCCGGCACCGGCTCCGACTCCGTCGCCGACCTGCACACCCGGGCCGCCGTCTGGGCCGGGCGCGGCGCCGCCGACTGGATCGGCGACGTCCCGCACGTCCGCCTCCCGCTGCTGCCCGGCACCGAACTCGGCTTCGGCGAGGACCCCTTGGCCGCCGGATTCGGCGCCCGCACCTTCGACGCGGGCGACGGCGGCCACAGCGACTACCTCCTCCCCGGCTCCGTACCGCTGGAGAACATCGCGAGGATCACCGACGGACGGGAGCCCCACCATGCCTGAGCGCACCCGCGGGATCGGCGCCTCCCTCCGCGCCGTCGTCGACCGCGTCGAGACCGCCACCCCGCCCGGCCGCGACCGCGCCCTCGACGCGCTCCGCGGCCTCGCCATCCTCGGCGTGGTCCTGGGCCACTGGTGCGTCACCGCCCTCGTCAGCGACAGCGGCACCCTCCGCGTCGAGAGCCCGCTCGGGCACCTTCCCGAACTCACCCCCGTCTCCTGGGTGTTCCAGACCCTCGCCGTCTTCTTCCTGGTCGGCGGACACGTGGCGGCGCGCGGTCACGCCGCCGCCCGGGCCCGCGGCGAGAGCCACGGCAGCTGGATCTCCGCCCGACTGCGCCGCCTCTTCCGGCCGGTCGTCCCGCTGCTCGGCGTCTGGACGGTCGCCACGGGCGTCATGCTCGCCTGCGGGGTGCCCTGGCAGACCCTCCACACGCTCGGCAAACTCGTGCTCTCCCCGCTGTGGTTCCTGCTGGTCCTCGCCGCGCTCACCGCCGCCACCCCGCTCGTCGCCCGGATCCACCCGCTGTGGCCGCTCGCCGTCGTCCTCCACGTCGACCTGCTGCGCTTCGGCTTCGACGGACCCGAGGCGCTCGGCTGGCTCAACCTGCCCGCGGGCTGGCTCGTCCCGTACTGCCTCGGCGCCCTCCTCGCCCGCCGCGGCCCGCTGAGCTCCGGCGCGGCCTGGGGGCTGCTGCTCGGCGGCGCCGCCGCCACCGGACTGCTCGTCGCCTTCGCCGGCTACCCCGGCTCCATGGTCGGCGTGCCGGGCGCCCCCGTCTCGAACCTCAACCCGCCCACCCTCGCCGCCGTCACCTTCGGCCTCGCCCAGTCCGGCGGCGCCATGCTGCTCCTCGGCCCGCTCCGCCGCGTCCTGCGCCGCCCCGCCGCTTGGGCCGCCGTCGCCCTGCTCAACCTGTGCGCCATGACCGTCTTCCTCTGGCACCAGACCGCGATGATCGCCGTCACCGCCGCCGGACTCCTCACCGCCGGATTCCTCGGCCACGGACCCCTGACCGGACTCCACACCGTCCCCGACGGCTACACCTGGGTCCTCGCCCGGCTCGGCTGGCTCCCCCTCTTCGTGGGCGCCCTGCTGATCTGCGGCGCCGCGTTCCACGCGTACGAGCGGAGCACCGCACGGCGTCCGGCCCGGCGCGACCGCCCCGCACGCCCGGCGGATCAGCGGCCCGCCGTCCGGACGGAGGCGCGACGTGCCTAGGCTGGGACACCGAGACGATCTTCGAAACGACGCACGCACCCACACGCCATCACACGCACACGCCGGGGGGAACGCAGTGAAGGACACGACACGGTGGGAAGGAGCCCTGCGGGCCGTGCCGGCCGTCCTGCGCGCCGACCTCTGGACCGCGCGGCGTGACCCGCTGCCCCGCAACCGCTGGCTCAACTGGCTGCCGCACGCCCACCTCGTGCTCCTCACCGTGCTCCTCGGCGTGTGGAACCTGAACCTCTACGCGCGGTCCATGGACCCCGCCCCCGGCAGCGTCACCCTGCTCGTCGTCGCCCAGTGCGCCGCCCCCGTCCTCGCCCTCACCCGGCCCGCCGCCGGCTGGTGGCTCTCCACGGCCGCGGTCATGGTGTCGGTGAACGTCACCTCCTCGGTCTTCGGCGCCGAGTGGCCCTGGAACTCCGGCGCCATCGCCCTGCACACCCTCGTGCTGCTGCTGCTCTCCCTGCGCGTGCGGCCCGTCGCCGCCGCCACGGCCCTCGGCATCACCCTGCTCACCGGAATCGGCGCCCTCACCCCCGGCGGCGTCCCGCACCTGCCGACGCTCTGGGCCGGCATCACCGCCTTCGCCACCGCCACCGTCGTCGGCGCCTCCCTGCGGGCGACCCGCGTCTCGCGCACCCGGCTCGTCGAGCAGGAGGAACTGACCGCGGAGGAACGCGCCCGGCGCGCCCTACTCGAAGAACGCGGCCGGATCGCCCGCGAGCTCCACGACGTCGTCGCCCACCACATGTCCGTCATCTCCATCCAGGCCCAAGTGGCCCCGCACCTGGTCGAGAACCCGTCCCCCGAACTGCGCGAGAACCTGGCCGGCATCCGGCAGAACGCCGTCGACGCCCTCACCGAACTGCGCCGGGTCCTCGGCGTCCTGCGCGGCGACGGGGCGGCGGGCGACGCCGCCGCGGGCGTACGGCACGCCCCGCAGCCCACCCTGGACCGGCTCGGCGAACTCCTCGCCAACGTCCGCGCGACCGGCCTCGACGTCACCGCCGAGACCGTCGGCGAACCCCGGTCGCTCTCCCCGGGCACCGAACTCTCCGCGTACCGCATCGTCCAGGAGGCCCTGAGCAACGCCATGCGGCACGCGCCCGGCGCCCGGGCCGCCGTGGCCACGCACTACCACGCCGACGGACTGACCGTACGGGTCACCAACACCGCCGCCACCCGCCGCACCGGCCCCGTACCCTCGGGCGGGGGCAGGGAACCCGGGCACGGGCTGCTCGGCATGCGGGAACGCACCGCCATGCTGGGCGGCGAACTCGCGGCCGGACCCACCCCCGACGGCGGCTGGGACGTCACCGCCACCCTGCCCGCCCCCCTCCTCGACCCACCCCGCACGAAGGACGGTTCATGACCGACGGCAGTCACGGCAGCGGTTCCGAGCGCGACATCAGGGTGCTCATCGCCGACGACCAGGTGATGGTCAGGCAGGGCTTCACCGTCCTGCTGAACGCGGAACCCGGCATCCAGGTGGTCGGTCAGGCCGTCGACGGCGCCGACGCCGTCGCCAGGACCGCCGAACTAGCCCCCGACGTCGTCCTGATGGACATCCGGATGCCCGGCACCGGCGGCCTCGAAGCCACCCGCATCCTCACCGCGCCCGCCGACGCCACCGTCAAGGTCCTCGTCCTCACCACCTTCGACCTCGACGAGTACGTGTACGAGGCGCTCCGCGCCGGCGCGTCCGGCTTCCTCCTGAAGGACGCCTCCGCCGAGGAACTCGCCCAGGCGGTAAGGGTCGTGGCGCGCGGCGACGCGCTGCTCGCCCCCAACGTGACCAAGCGGCTCATCGCCGAGTTCTCCCGGCTCAGCCCCACGCCCCGCTCCCCGCTCATGGACCGGGTCGGCGCCCTGACGGAGCGCGAGACCGAGGTGCTCACGCTCATCGCGCAGGGCCTGTCCAACGCCGAGATCGCCGCACGGCTCGTGGTCGCCGAGCAGACCGTGAAGACGTACGTGAGCCGCATCCTCACCAAACTGTCGCTGCGCGACCGTACGCAGGCCGCCGTCCACGCGTACGAGACGGGCCTGGTCCGCCCCGGCGGGTTCTGACCCGCGCGACACGGGGACAGCACGCGGCCCCCTCCACGCGTCCACGGACGAGCGGAGGGGGCCGCGTGCGGGCGGGGGACCGTCAGGCCGTCGGAGGGACGTGGCCGGGGCGGCCCGAGCCGCGGGTCAGGACGTAGCCGCCGATCCCGGCGAGGGCGGCCAGCACACCGCCGGCGGCCGTCCAGATCCAGCGGTCCGACCACCAGCCCGAGGACCAGCCGTCCTCGGGCGCGCGGGCCTCGACCGTCTCCGGCGTGCTCGCCCCCGGCACCAGCGGCACGGCGAGCGCGCCGTCCGTCGCGTACGCCCCGCCCTTGTCGAGCGAGGTCGCGGCGAGCCGCGCCGAGAACGGCTGGCCCAGGTCCTCCTCGGGGAGCCCGGTCACCGTCAGCCGGACGAAGTAGCTGCCGGGCAGCGCCTCGTTCGACCAGGTGTCCGCGGCGGCCCGGACGGGACGCAGCACACAGGTCAGCCTGACCGTCGCCGTCTCCTTGGCCGCGAGCCGGCTCTGCATCCCGTACATGCACGGCTGGCGCCTGCGCAGCCCGTCGTACACGTCGATCCGCCAGGCGGAGGAGCCGTGCCGCAGGGCGGCCTCGGGCAGCGTGACCGTCGCGTCGACGGTCGGCCGCTGGCCGGTGTCGGCGGGGAACACCCAGTACAGGTAGTCACCCGTGGACGCCTGCGCCGTGGCCTCCTGGCCCTGCCGGAAGAAGGCGGCGGTACGGAAGGAGGTGCCGGCCTCGGTGGGGCCCGCGTCCGTCGCGGAAGCGCTCGGGGTGGGCGTCGCCGAGTCGGCGGACCCGATCGGGGCGGCCGGGCCGAGCAGGGCGGCACCGGCGAGCGCGAGGCCCGCCGTCAGCCGGCCGAGGGTACGGGGGACGATCGGCATCAGTGGGTCCTCCAGACCGCGAGGCGCCAACGGGACAGCCAGCCCCAGAGCAGACCGCCGAGGAAGCCGGCGAGCGCGAGCGCACCGAGCAGCCACCAGCCGCGGCCGAGGCCGAACGAGGCCACGTCGGAGGCCGAGGCGGGCCCGTCGACGACGTCGACGGCGAGCTCGACCGGCATGCCCGGCGTGGTCTTGACCGACGGGGGAGCGGAGAAGGAGTTGCTGACCTGGAGGCAGACGACCTCGGCGGCCGGCTTCGCGTCGCCGTCGCCGAAGCCCTGGTCGAGCTCGGCCTTCGGGTAGCGCAGACCGGTCGACACGACGTCGGTGCGCCCGTCCCCCGCCTCGGAGCCGCGGACGATCTCCCGCCCGTGCACGGTGACGGCCCGCAGCAGCACGCCGTAGTCGTTGTTCACGGCCCGGTCGGCCGAGATGCTCACCGAGGCGCGCAGCTCCTGGCCGGGGAGGACGTCGACGCGGTACCAGCGGTGCCGGCCGAAGGTCTGCCGGTCGGTGTACAGGCCCGGCTTGAGCGTGGGGGCGTCGGCGCACCGCTCGGCGCCGGTGGTGGCGACCGGGGTGACGACCGGGTCGGCCGCGCGGTCGACCAGCTGCCGTACGCGCCCGGAGAGCTCCTCGGTGCGGTGCACGGAGGTGTAGGTGCCGCCGGTGGCCTCGGCGATGCACATCAGCTGGCGGCGGGTCTTGGCGTCGGGGACCAGACCCAGGGTGTCGATGACCAGGTGGATGCCCTTGGCGGCGATGTCCCGGGCGACCACGCAGGGGTCGAGCGGGGCGCAGGTGTCCTCGCCGTCGGTGATGAGCACGATCCGCTTGGTGGCCTCGCCGCCCTTGAGGTCCTCGGCGGCGCCGAGCAGCGCGGGACCGATCGGCGTCCACCCGGTCGGGGCGAGGGTGGCGACGGCGGTCTTCGCCTCGGTGCGGTCCAGCGGGCCGACCGGGTAGAGCTGGCGGGTGTCCTTGCAGCCGCGCTTGCGATCCTGGCCCGGGTAGTCCGCACCGAGGGTGCGTATGCCCAGCCGGACCTCTTCGGGGACCGCGTCCAGGACCTCGTTGAAGGCCTGCTTCGCGGCGGACATGCGGGACTGCCCGTCGATGTCCCGCGCCCGCATCGATCCGCTGACGTCGAGCACCAGCTCGACCTTGGGGGATTCCTTGGGGGAGTCCGTCGCCGCCGGGCCGTCGTCGGCGGCGGCACTCGTCGGGAGGAGCCCGACGGCCAGGGCGGCGAGCAGCGCACCGCAGGCCCCGGTCGCCAGCCGTTTTCTCGTGATCATCGCAGGATCGTATGGACGATCGTCCGGCAATCCAAAACCGGGCCGGCCCGGGGGCGGTGAAAGGGGGTCAGGACCGGTCGAAGGGGTCGGGCCCGGTGGCGGGGTCAGGCCAGGGCCGGGTGCGCGGGTGGCATACGGTAAGGGCTGAACACCGGGAGGACATATGACCGGGGCGGGATCAGGGCCGGGTGCGGAGCCGGGGGCCGGGGCGGAGCCGGGATCGAGCAGGAAGCCGGAGCGGGACCCGGGCTCGCGGAAGGGCGCGTCGGGTGGCGGCGCCGGTCCCGCCGCGACCGCGCCCTCCGGGGGCTGGCTCCGCGATCAGGTCTGCGAGGGGCTGCGCGACCGCATCATCACGGGCCGGCTCAAGCCGGGCGACCGGCTCGTCGAACGCGATGTGGCCGAGGAGTTCGGCGTCTCACGGGTGCCGGTGCGGGAGGCGATCCGCATCCTCATCGGCGAGGGCTTCCTGCGGACCGTCTCGCAACGCCGGATCGTGGTCCGCGAGATGACCCGGCAGGACGTCGACAACCTCTTCGACATGCGCGAGGCGCTGGAGGTCCTGGCCGTCCGCCGCGCCGCCGAACGCCGCACCCTCACCGAACTCGACGCCCTCGCCAGACTCCTCGCGCGGGCCCGCGCCGCCACCGACGCCGGAGGCCCCGAGGACCTGTCGCGCGCGAACGCCGCCTTCCACACCGAGATCGTGCGCATCTCGCGCAACGACCTGCTCGTCACCGCCCTGGAGTCCCTGGAAGGGCGGCTGCGCTGGCTGTTCCGGCAGGTGGACGAGCCGGAGTCGCTGTGGGAGGAGCACCGGCTGCTGTACGAGGCGATCGCGGCGGCGGACGGGGACGCGGCGGCGGCGTACGCGCTGCACCACGTACGCCACTACCGCGACGTGGCGGTACGCCTCCTCTTCGCGCGCTGACGCCTTCACACGGTGACCCTCCCCGCCCGGTGGGCCCAGGCCACGAGGACCGTCAGGGCGGCAGCCAGCCCACCCAGCACCATCACGGTGGAGGGCGAGGAACGGTCGAGGACGGCCCCTCCCGCCAGGGCGCCGAGGGAGAGGGTGGCCTGGAAGGAGGCGGTGAAGAGGACGGAGGACGCCTCGGGGGAGTCGGGGGCGGCCTTGGAGAACCACGTCTGGGAGCAGACCGGGACGGCACCGTACGCGACGCCCCAGACGGCCAGCAGCGCCACCGCGCCGGCGTCCGACCGCCCCAGGACGGGCAGGAGCAGGGTCGCGGCGGCGATCAGGCCCGCCGCCGCGGCGAAGGTGGACCGCGGGTGGCGGCCCACCGTGGATCCGCCGAGGAAGTTGCCGACGATGCCGGCCGCACCGTAGAGGAGCAGGTAGACCGTGATCGGACCCGAACCGACGTGGGTCACCCGCTCCAGGAAGGGGGTGACGTACGTGTACGTGCCGAAGTGGGCGAGCACGACGAGGAAGGTCATGACCAGGGCGAAACGGGTGTGGACGCCGCGCAGCATGCCGCCGAGGACATCGAGGCGCGCCGCCCGGTCGGAAGGGAGGGGCGGGACGACCGCGAGGAGCAGCACGAGGACGGCCAGCGTGAAGCCGCCCAGGACGAGGAACGCCGTCCGCCAGCCCGCGACGTCGCCGATGAACGTGCCCAGCGGCACTCCGAGTACGGAGCCGAGCGGTACGGCGGAGAAGATCACCGAGGTCGCACGGCCCACGAACCGCGCGGGAACCAGCTGACCGGCGAGTCCCGCCCCGATGGACCAGAAGCCGCCGATGGTGACGCCCACCAGGACGCGGGAGGCCAGGACCAGCCAGTAGCTCGACGCGACGGCGGCAAGGAAGTTGGCCAGCGACAGCAGCAGGATGAACACGCCCAGCATGACCCGCCGGTCGACACGCCCCGTGGCCACCGTGACCACAGGGGCCGAGACCGCGGCGAGGAATCCCGGCATGGTCATCATGAGACCGGCCATGCCGTCCGAAATGGTGAAGCTCGATCCGATCGACGTGAGCAGGCCGATCGGAAGGATCTCGGTCGTGACGATGGCGAAGATTCCCAGCATGACCGAGATGACGGCCAGCCAGGAGACGAAGGGTGAAGCGTCCGGCGACGCGGGGGCTTGGACAGAAGGGGTGGTTGCCGTGGACATGAATCCCGTCCCGAGTGGGGCATCACATGGAGAGTGTGATCTCCAGTCCAGCAGCAACGGGCATCATCGTCTGGCAGGTTCCCGACGCCGACCATCGGCCCCTTGATCGAGGGGCCGCCCCCCTTCAGCGGTGCTCGGGGTTCTCGAAGTCGAAGCGGCAGCCGGCGTCCCATTCGGAGCGCTGGTTGCCGTGGGCCGGGATGCCGCCGGCGTCCTTGAGCATGCGGGCCAGGTGGAGCTGGTTCCACGTCATGAAGGTGGTGTTGCGGTTCGTGAAGTCGTTCTCCGGACCGCCGGAGCCGGGGTCGAGGTAGGACGGTCCGGGGCCCGCCGGGCCGACCCAGCCCGCGTCGGCCTGCGGGGGGATCACGTAGCCGAGGTGCTGCAGGCTGTAGAGGACGTTCATCGCGCAGTGCTTGGCACCGTCCTCGTTGCCCGTGATCAGACAGCCGCCGACCCGCCCGTAGTACGCGTACTGGCCGTGCTCGTTCAGGATCGACGAGCAGGCGTACAGGCGCTCGATCACTTTCTTCATGACGGAGGAGTTGTCTCCCAGCCATACGGGTCCGGCCAGGGTGAGGATGTCGGCGGCCATCACCTTCGAGTAGACGACGGGCCACTCGTCGGTCTCCCACCCGTGCTCGGTCATGTCCGGCCACACGCCGGTCGCGAGGTCGATGTCCACCGCCCGCAGCACCTCGACCTGGACGCCCTGGCGCTCCATGATCCCGGTGCTGATGTCGATCAGCCCCTGGGTGTGGCTGCGCTCCGGCGACCGCTTGAGCGTGCAGTTGATCACCAGGGCGCGGAGATCACGGTAGGGCGTGGCGGTGTCGGTCATCGGTGCGTTCCCTTTGCGGACGAGTGGGCGGTCATGCGGCGCGACACGCCCGGCCGTCGACGTCGATGGGCCCCGGGGCGGTCCGGCCGAGAGTCCCGTCCACTGTCCCGCCTCGTCGCGTGGAATGGCCGGACGCCGCGCCAACGACGGGGAAGTCGACCCCCGATCGCCCGCACCGGGGATAGGCGCCTCCGACCATGGCGACAACTTTAGTTACCGAAACCGAGGCTCGTGAACTATGGTTGTCGCATGATGCCGACCGAGATCACCCCAGAAGAGCGGACCGCGCTGGACACGGCCCTGTACGAGGCCCTGAACCCCCTGGCCTCCGCCCTCCGCACCCGGGAGACGGGACTCCCCGCGGAGCAGATGTGGAACGCGGAGCCCGTCGACGTGGCCCTGTCCGTCCTCGCCGCGTGGAAGGCCGTCGACGCGGAGGTCAGGCGGCTGACCGCCGGCGCCGCGGCGACCGCCGGCTCCTACGGGGCGAGTTACGAGCAGCTGGGTGCCGTCTGGGGGATCACCCGGCAGGGCGCCCGGAAGAAGTGGCCCGACGCGGTCGTCCGTACCGCACCCCCGGCGGCACGGACCGGCGTCCTCGCGCTCTTCGGCGGGACCGCTCGGCTGGCCCAGGACCCGTCCACCGGCTGGAGCTGGACGGGGGAGGGCGCCGACGGCACCGCCGGTGACGGGGCGGGGTGCGGGACGGCGGAGGAGGCCGCGGCGTACGCCGGAGCCTTCCTCAAGGAACACGCGAGCGACGCCGGGTGACGGTCAGTCGCCCCCGTCCGGCGCCTCCACGGCCTGGCCCGTCACGAGCAGGCCGCCGTCCGGCGCGCGCCGGGCGAGGGCGCCCGTGCGGAGGTAACCGTCGGGGGTGAAGGCGAGGGAGTCGGGGGCGCGGTAGTGGCCGCGCGGGGTGTACGGGCCACGGGCCAGGAGGTGACCGGTGGCGCCGTCGGGGACGTCCTCGCCGACGGCGTCGACGATGCGGAGCTGATCGTCGGGGGAGAGCGGGTGGCCGTGCGAGGCCGGCGCGGTCGTGTCGGGGCGGGTGAGGGTGAGGACACCCTCGGGCAGCGCGAAGACCTGCTGCAGGCGGCACTCCAGCGCGGCGGCGACGCGTTCGGCGGTCTGCCGGGGCAGCGGGTCGCCGTCGATCTGCACGAGGCGCAGGCTGCTGAGGTCGGCGGCTCCGGAGTGCGCGGCGAGCCAGCTCTCGGCGATCGCCGGGGTCACCGAGGTGACCGTGACCCGCTCGCGCGCGATGACCGGCAGGCACGCGGCCGGGTCCGGGGAGTCGGCCAGCACGACCGTGCCACCCGCGATGAGGGTGCCCAGGATGCCGGGGCAGCCGAAGGCGAAGGCGGACTCGGCCGGCAGAGCGGCCAGGTACACGTCGTCCTCGGTGAGCGACACCGACTCGGCGGCGGCCCGCGCTTGGTAGGCGTAGTCGTCGTGGGTGCGCGGCACGAGCCGGGAACCGGCGGGCACCAGCAGCGCCACCTGGTCGGCGCCCTGCGCGAGCGCCGGCTCGGGCGGGGCGTCGATCGAGTCCAGCGGGCTGTAGTGGCAGCCCGCCGGGTCCGTCGTCAGTCCGCCGCCGAACGGGGAGGCGGTGCCCGGCGGCTCGTACGTGAACACCCGGCGCAGGAACGGCCCCCGGGCGGCGATCTCCGCCACCATGGCCGTGTGGTCGACACCCGCGTACGTCGACGGGCCGACGTAGCCGGTGGCCTGCGTCAGCTGGACCAGGTCGGAGACCTCGGCCTCGCGGTGGGTCGTCGGGCAGAACACCGGGACCACTCCGGCGCGCATCAGCGCGAACACCGTGACGACGAACTCCGGCACGTTCGGCAGCTGCACCACCACCCGCTGGCCGCGCCGCAGCCCGCGCAGCCGGAACCCGGCGGCCATCCGGTCCGCGCGCCGGTTCAGCGCCGCGTAGCTGACCCGGGTGCCGCCGTGGACCAGTGCGGTGCGCGGGCCGTGGTCCAGGGCCCAGCCGCGCAGCAGGTTGTCGAGCGTGTTGCCGCGCCAGTGCCCGGCCGCCCAGTAGTGGTCGACGAATTCCTCGGGCCAGGGCGTGCAGCCGTCAAGCAGGGAGGTCATGTGCTTCCTTCGGTGCCGGTCCCTCGACCGGACGCGTGGACACGTGCTGACCTTGGCATTTCAGGCTGCCCTCGCCCACCGGGGCAATGCGTCGTCCCGACCATGGATGCGGGACGCCCTCGGCGGAACGTCCAAGCGGCGGTCGGAGGCGCGCCGAGCGGCGCACCTCCGACCCGCGCGCCGTTCTACCAGATCGCCTCGACCCACTCCGGGTGGTCGATGAACGGGTTCCGGTTGCCCTGGTAGCTGTTGAAGATGACGTCGTTGCGACGCTCCTCGAACGCGCTCGGCGGGTCCTGCTCGTTCCACTGCTTCAGGACCGACAGGCGGCCCATGAACGGGACGCTGCCGTTCGTCGTCGACTCGTTCGGCTCCAGGTCCGCCCACGCGTCGCCGCCCTCGTAGCGGACGGCCATGTAGAGGATCATGCGGGCCACGTCGCCCTTGTCCGCGTCGCGCGGCTCGAACGAGTTGCTGTCCGTGTAGCTGCCCGGCGCGCCGCTGACCGCCGTACCGCCGTTGTCGAAGTCCTTGTTGCCGCGCGTGCTGTTGACCTGCACGTCCGCCGCGCGCAGGTGGTGCAGGTCGGTGCCCGGACCGGCCGAGGTGCCGAAGTTGCCGTGCGACTGGGCCCACACGTGCTCGCGGTTCCAGTTGCCCACCGCGCCGCCGTTGAGGGACTTGCTGCGCGAGGTGCCGCTGTACAGCAGGATCACGTTGGCGGTGTTGTTCGGGTCCTGGTCCGTGACCTTCAGCGCGTTCCAGACCGCGTCGTACGAGATTTTGCTCTGGCTGCTGATGATGGTGTGCAGCGAGGACTTCAGGCTCGTGCCGGTCTTGCCGACCGCGTCCTTGTAGTACGTGGCGTCGTACGCGGTGGTCGTGGCGCTCGCGGGGGTCGCGGTCAGCGTGGGGAGCGTGAGGCCGACGACGGCGGCGGACAGCGCGGCCCACACCTTCCATCTGCCTAGGGACACGACGGGCATGGGGGTCCTCCTGAGGTGGGGGTGAGGTCGGGACGAGGTGGGGACGGTGACGTGCGCGGAGCGGCGCTACGCGCGTTGACTTGCTTGAGGTGTCCATGCTGATGGACCCCATGGCCGGATGTCACCTGTGGGCGCCCATATTTTTCGTGAACAGCTGCCGACTTCGGCGGAGTTGTCGGCAACCCCCCGTTTCGGCCATGGCGGACGGGGTGGTCCGGACCGGATCGCGGGGCGCCTCCGGTCCCGTACGGCCGGCGAGGCGAACGGGTCTTATGCCTGGCGCGGAGGAAGTGTTATGCCTCGGTCGGCGGGCCGGGCGATGCCGGACCGTCAGGGCTCGACGCCGCTCTGACCAGTCCTTTCGGGCCGGGTTCGAGGTCCGGACCGGTTCGCCTGTACGCCGGTCGGCGGCGCTGCGCCGTCGCGGGCGGTTCCCTGTGCCATGTCACCTGTGCAATGGTCCGGTTACAGCAGGGCGTGGCCATGTCAAACAGGGGGTTGCCCGTCTCCGTCGTCACGGCGGTGCGGCACTCCGTTCCCCACGTCCTCTCCCCCTTTCGGTGGGCCGCGTGCGCGTGGCCCCCATCCCTCATGGGAGGCGTAGTGAGAAGATCACTGGTCCGGAGAGGTCTGGGCGCGGCACTGCCGCTGGCCCTGACCCTCGCCCTGGGCGCGGGCCTGGCGGCCCAGCCGAGCCACGCGAACGAAGTGCCCGAGTCCGCCGCGCCCTTGGCGAGCGGCGCGACGTACGACGGCCCGCCGCCCGCCGCCCGGTCCGCAGTCACCGAGCCGCACCATGTCGCGGACGGACGCGTGAAGACGGCTCTGCTGCCGCCCCTGCCCGCGAGCAAGGACGCGCTCAGGGAGGTCTACGGCACCACGGCGGAGACCTCGGCGCTTCCCCCCGCGTCGGGGGAGAAGGCGGCGCGCGGATCGGTGGCGGCGGGGACCGCGGCCGCCTGCAACGTATCCGACTTCACGAGCCGCACCGGCAGCGCGCTGGTCCAGCAGATCAAGGCGTCGACGACCGACTGCGTCAACACCCTGTTCAACCTGACCGGCAACGACGCCTACTCCGCCTTCCGTGAGGCGCAGATGACCTCCGTCGCCTACGCCCTGCGCGACGGCTCGGCGTCCTACCCGGGCGACGCCAGCACCGGCATGCCGCAACTCGTCCTCTACCTGCGTGCCGGCTACTACGTCCACTACTACAACGCCGCCGCGGTCGGCGCCTACGGCAGCACCTTGCAGACGGCGATACGCGCCGGTCTCGACTCCTTCTTCGCCAGTGCCCGCTCCCGCGACGTCAGCGACGCCAACGGCGAGACCCTCGCGGAGGCCGTCACCCTCATCGACAGCGCCGAGGAGAACGCCCGCTACATCTATGTCGTCAAGCGCCTGCTGGCGGACTACGACTCCACGTGGAACGCGTCCTGGTGGATGCTCAACGCGGTCAACAACGTCTACACGGTGACCTTCCGAGGGCACCAGGTGCCCGCTTTCGTGAGTGCGGTCCAGTCCGACCCCAGCCTGATCGACGCGCTGTACACCTTCGCGAGCGGCCACATCGCCCTGCTGGGTACGAACCAGTCCTACCTGACGTCCAACGCCGGACGTGAACTCGGCCGGTTCCTGCAGCACTCCACCCTGCGGACCAAGGTCCGTCCCCTGGCCGTCGGCCTGCTGGGCGCCAGCTCGATCACGGGCCCCACCGCGCCGCTCTGGGTGGGCGTGGCCGAGATGACCGATTCCTACGACAAGGCCAACTGCTCCTCCTACGGCACCTGCAACCTCCAGGACCAGCTGGCGAGGTCGGTGCTCACGGTGACCTACCCGTGCAGCTCCAGCATCACCATCAAGGCCCAGCAGATGACCTCGGCCGAGCTGGCGTCCAGCTGCGGCAGCCTGCGCAGCCAGGACGCGTACTTCCACGGCATCGTCCGTGACAACGGCCCCGTCGCCGGCGACGGCAACGGCACCATCGAGGTCGTGGTCTTCGACTCCAGCACCGACTACCAGACCTACGCCGGTGCCATGTACGGGATCGACACCAACAACGGCGGCATGTACCTCGAAGGCGACCCCGCGGCGGCGGGCAACCAGCCGCGGTTCATCGCCTACGAGGCCGAGTGGCTGCGCCCCGACTTCCAGATCTGGAACCTCAACCACGAGTACACGCACTACCTCGACGGCCGCTTCGACATGCACGGCGACTTCAACGCCAACGTCACCACCCCGACCATCTGGTGGATCGAGGGCTTCGCCGAGTACGTCTCCTACTCCTACCGCGGCGTCCCCTACACCGAGGCGATGACGGAGGCGGGCCGTCGCACCTACGCCCTCAGCACCCTGTTCGGCACGACGTACGACAACGACACCACGCGCATCTACCGCTGGGGCTACCTGGCCACCCGGTACATGCTCGAAAGGCACCGTGCCGACATGGACACCGTGCTCGCCGCCTACCGGGCAGGCGACTGGGCCGCCGCCCGCAACCACCTGACCGGCACGATCGGCACCCGCTACGACAGCGACTGGTACGCCTGGCTGGCGGGCTGCGCGGCGGGCGACTGCGGTGGCGGCACCAACCCGCCCGCGAACCAGGCCCCCACCGCCGCGTTCAGCACCGCCGTACAAGCACTCAAGGTCACCTTCACCGACCAGTCCACCGACCCGGACGGCACCGTCGCCGGCCGCTCGTGGGACTTCGGCGACGGCACCACCTCGGCCGCCGTCAACCCGGTCAAGACCTACACCGCCGCCGGTACGTACACGGTGAAGCTGACCGTCACCGACGACAAGGGGGCCACCGCCACCGTCGCGAGGACCGTCACCGTCGCCACCGGCGGCGGCACCGTCACCGAGTGCACCGGCTCCGACGCCCGGGAACTCGGCCGGAACTGCCGGCGGAGCAACCAGTCCGCCACCACCGGGAACTACGCCTACCTGTACCTCTATGTCCCCGCCGGCACCACCCAGCTGAAGATCACCACTGCCGGCGGCACGGGTGACGCGGACCTGTACTACAGCGCCACCGGCTGGCCCGGCACCACCAGCTACACACAGCGCGCCACCGGGGCCGGCAACGGCCACACCCTCACCATCGCCAACCCGGCCGCCGGCGCCCACTACATCAGCCTGTACGCCGTCAGCGGCTTCGCCGGCGGCACCGTCACCACGACGTACTGACGGCCGACCGCCGGACGGACCCGCACCACATGAGCCCGGGGCGGAGGCGGGGGGACATCCTGCCCCGCCCCGGGCCCGGCCGCGCGCCTCCTACTTCCCGTCCACGGGACGAGGAGGCGCGTACGCGCGTGCCACCCACTTCTGGAAGTGCGGTGCCTGCGCCAGCAACTGCCAGTGGGTACGGACCGCGTGGTGGTGCACGGCCTCGACCACCGACGACTCGACCAGGTCAGGGCGCCAGATGAGCAGATGCCGCTGCCACAGGGGATCTCCCGCCAGCGGTCTGATCACGACCCCGTCGATCGGGCGCACGGTGGGCTGGACCGCGGCCACGCCGAGTCCCTTGGCGATCATCGACTGCAACTGGTCCAGCATGTGGAACTCGTGCGTGGCCGCGGGGGTGAAGCCCGCCGCCCGACAGGCGTCGTAGAAGGCGCCGGGCCACCCCACTCCGTCGTCGGACGAGACGAACCACGTGTCCTCCGACAGACCTTCCAGGGGAAGCTCGATACGGTGCGCCAGCGGATGGCCGGAGGGCGCCGCCACGAAGACCGGGACGGTCCTGACCGCCCGGTGGCGCAGACGCGAGGAATGGCGCATCGGCATCCCGGGGTAGTCGCAGCCCAGGCCGACGTCCAGTTCTCCGCTCTCCAGCAGGTCGAGCAGGTCCGCCGTGGCGTACACGCTGTTGACGGAGACGACGCGATCGGGACAGGCGTCGCGGAGGGCGTCCAGGAGCGCGGGCACCACCGGTGTGTTGATGGCACCGAGACGGAGCCGACGGGTCGCCGCGCGCGTACCGGCGTGCCGCAGGCGCGTCAGCTGGTCCGCGAGGGCCAGGATCTCCCGGGCCTGCCCCACGACCTGCGCACCGTAGGCGGTGAGTTCCACGCCCGCGTTGCTGCGGACGAAGACGCCTTCGCCGAGCAGTCCCTCGATGCGCCGCAGTTGCGTGCTCATCGCGGGCTGGGTGTACCCGAGCGCGGAAGCCGCCCGCCCGACCCCGCCGGAGTCGGCGATCGCGCACAGCACGCGCAGATGACGCAGCTCGAGTTCCACCGGAACACCGCCCTTCAGGCGAGCAGAGCCTTGTGACGCGTCCGGAGATCGGCCGTGCGTCCTCCGTGACGCCCGTTGCGGTCGCGGTGCGTTCGGCGCGGTCGCGGTGCGGTTCGTCGCGGTGCTGTGGCCGGTCACGCGCGGTTGAACCGTACATGACCTGATCCTGCCCATGGAATGCCCCGCTCCACCCGGGGACCGCCCACTCCGGCGGATCAGCGTTCGACCGGGAGGCCCCTGGGCTCCTTGACCCGCTTCATGATGATCTGGGAGTTCACCTCCGTGACCCCCGCCAGCGTCGTCAGCCGCTCGATCCACAGACGCTCGTACGCGGCCAGGTCCGCGACCGCGATCCGCAGCAGGCAGCCGGGGCTGCCGAAGAGGCGGTACGCCTCGATGACGTCCGGGATGTCCTGCAGGGCCTCCTCGAACGCCTCGACCGTCTCCCGGTCCCGCTTCACCTCGACCGACACCAGGACCTCGAAGCTCCGGCCGACGGCCGCCGGGTCGATCACCGCCCGGTAGCCCTGGATCACGCCGTCCTGTTCCAGCTGCCGAACCCTGCGCATGCACGGGGACGGGCTGAGGCCGATGCGCTGGGCCAGCTCCTGATTGCTCAGGCGGCCGTCCTCCTGGAGCTCACGCAAGATGTGCAGATCGATTCTGTCCATGGCGCAATCATCCGCCACGGAGTTCATGATTCCGGGGAGAAATCGCAATCGTCTTGCGTGGTCGTTGGCCTATCGTTGCGGCGTACTATGAGGGAAAGGGAAATACGGGTATGAAGTGGACGCGCGACGCCAGGCCCCGCCGCATCGTGGTGATCAGCACCGGCGGCACCATCGCCAGCCGCTGGACGGGCAGCGGCTACGCCGCCGACGCCTCCGGTGACGACGTCGTCGCCACCGCGGCCGTGCCCGACGGCGTGCACGTCGAGGTCCTCGACCTCTTCAACGTCAACAGCTCCCGCATGACCACCGACCGTCAGCTGGCTCTGCTGCGCGCCGTCCACGAGACGCTCGCCGACCCCGGCGTCGACGGCATCGTCGTCACCCACGGCACCGACACCCTCGAAGAGTCGGCCTTCTTCCTCGACCTGCACCACTCCGACCCGCGCACCGTGGTCTTCACCGGCGCCCAGCGGCCCTTCGGCACGGGCGACGGCGACGGCCCCGGCAACCTGTACGACGCGCTCCAGGTCGCCGCGACCGTGCACGGCCTCGGCGTCCTCGTCGTCTTCGACGGCCTGGTCCACGCGGCCCGCGGCACCGTCAAGACCAAGACCCTCGCCTCCGACCCCTTCGCCGACCCGTCCGGCGAGCGGGTCGGCCGGCTCGGCTTCGGCCAGGTCGACATCGAGCGCGAGCCCGTCCGGCCGGCGCCCCTGCCCGTGCCCGACGCCGGGCCTTCGGTGCCCCGCGTCGACATCGTGATGCACCACTCCGACGGGGACCCGGTGCTCCTGAACGCGTCGGTCGCGGCCGGGGCCCGCGGAGTCGTCCTCGTCGGGACCGGGGCCGGGAACGCCACCCCCGAGATAGCCGCGGCCGTCGCCGACGCCGTCGCCCAGGGCGTCCTCGTCGTCCTGTCCACGCGGGTCGCCGCCGGGCCGGTCGCCGAGGTCTACACGGGCGGCGGGGCCGTCGACCTGGCCGCCGCCGGCGCGGTTCTCGCCGGGACGCTGCGGCCCGGCCAGGCGCGGATCGCGCTGTTGGCCGCCCTGCTGGCCGACGCGCCGTCCGCCGAGCGGCGGGTGGCGCTGCTCCGGACGCTGCTGGAGGGGCCCGTGCGGTCCGAGCCCTCGTTGGCCGCCGCGCACTGATCTCTGGGGCCCGCTCGCGGGTGCCCTCGGCTTGTGGGTTCGCGGGGGCCGGTGCCTCCGCGAGACTCGTGGGTTCGCGGGGGCCGGTGCCTCCGCGAGACCCGTGGGTTCGCGGGGGCCGGTGCCTCCGCGGGGGTAGGGGGTGTCCGGACTGCGACCTTCACTTCGCTTCGCTCGTTACGGGCGCCGCCACGTCCGGACACCCCCTACCCC
>NZ_JBFBNW010000024.1:0-116412 GCF_040683955.1 Streptomyces sp. NPDC093111
GTGTGTCGGCTGGGTGGGTGGGGGCTGGGTTTGTGGCCGGGGCCGGTGGGGCGGGCTTGGGTCGGTTCGGGGTGCGCGGGAGTGGAGTGGGGCGGCTGGGCTCGGCTCAGCGGCGGATGGGTTGGCGATGGGCGGGGCTTCAGGCCCCGCTGGTCATTGCCGGAGGGGGGATCGCCTTCGGGGAGGGCGGGCGGTCGAGGGTTCCGGGCCCGAGCCGACCAACGCCGCTCACTTCCCGCCCGAGAGCACCGCCGACCACCTCCCACGTCACACGAGTCCCTCCCCGCCCCATCGAGGGCGGGAAGAGCGGACTTTGCATGACCGGAGGACCGGATGCCTGGATGGCCGGGGCAGGGGAGGGGAGGGAGTCACCTCTCCCGTCACACCAGCCGCCTCCCGTCCCATCGAGGGCAGGGAGGGCGGGGAGAGCGGGCCGTGCACGCCCGTACGGGGTGGAGCGCCATGCAAAGTCCCCCCAACTCGCACGCCCTACGACCGACCTTCGCCTCTCCCGCCACACGAGTCCTCACCCGTCCCATCCCGGCCCGGAATCGCGGACTTTGCATCCCACAGTCCCAGAGTGACCAGCCGGGCCTGAAGCCCAGCCCATCGCCAACCCTTCCGCCGCTGAGCCGAGCCCGACCGCCCCATTCCACTGCCGCGCACCCAGGACAGACCGACGTCCGCCCACCGGCCCCGGCCACAAGCCAAGCCCCCACCCACCCAGCCGACACACACCAAACAAGGCCCGTCGATACCCGGCCCCACCCCCACCGGCCTGACGGCCGCGCACCCACGCCAGCGACTCCCCTACCCCCCGCGTGGCCGGGCCCGCGGCGCTGGAAGGTGCGACTCTCGGAAAGAGGGCGGCCGCACCAGAAGCCCACCCGCACCCCCACCCCGACGAACCCGAGTGACCAGCGCGACCAGGAGAACACCGATGCCCGAGACGCCCGTACCCGCCGCATCCTCCGTACCCGCCGTCCCCGACGTACCCCACGTCCTGGCCGAGCTGGCCGCGTTGGAGGACCCGAAGGCGCGGGCCGTGAACGAGCGGCACGGTGACGACCACGGGGTGAACCTCGGCAAGCTGCGTGCGCTCGCCAAGCGGCTCAAGACGCAGCAGGAGCTCGCGCGCGGGCTCTGGGCCACGGACGACACGGCCGCGATGCTCCTCGCGCTCCTGATCTGCCGCCCCAAGGCGTTCGAGCGCGACGAGCTCGACGCGATGCTGCGGCAGGCCCGTACGCCCAAGGTGCACGACTGGCTCGTCAACTACGTCGTCAAGAAGAGCCCGCACACCGAGGAGCTCCGCGTGGCCTGGTCCGCCGACCCGGACCCCGCCGTCGCCAGTGCCGGCTGGGCCCTCACCACCGAGCGCGTCGCCAAGAAGCCCGACGGGCTCGACCTCCCCGCCCTCCTCGACGTCATCGAGGCAGACATGAAGGACGCCCCCGACCGCCTCCAGTGGGCCATGAACCACTGCCTCGCCCAGATCGGGATCGAGCACCCCGAGTACCGCACCCGCGCGATCGGCATCGGCGAGCGCCTCGAAGTCCTGAAGGACTACCCGACCTCCCCGGGCTGCACGTCCCCCTTCGCGCCCGTCTGGATCGCCGAGATGGTCCGCCGCCAGACGGCGTGACGCGGCCGTCCGGGTGGACGCCGTCCTCCGAACGGCGGGGTGGGCGTAGCGGGCTCGGCCCCGGTCCTACGGTGCTCGCGTCCGCATCGGTGTGATCATGTGTCGAATCCGGAGTGAGTGCCCATGGTGGAATCCGGCCCCCCGACAGCGTCGTCAGCGTCGGCAGCGGCGGCTGCGTCGTCCAAGGCACCCTCCGGGGTCCTCGCGGCGACGTGCGTCTCCGCCTTCGTCGTCAACGCGAACACCTCTGCCGTCAGCATCCTTCTGCCCGCCATCAGCGAGGACACCGGCGCCTCCCTCGCCACCCTCCAATGGGCGGTGACCGGCTACTCCCTCGTCGGCGCGGCCGTGATCGTCACCTCGGGCGCGCTCGGTGACATCTTCGGGCGCCGGCGGATCTTCCTCTGCGGCCTGCTGCTGTTCGTCGTCTCCTGCGTGCTGATCGCCCTCGGCGACAGCGGTGCCACCGTGATCGTCGGCCGCGCGATCCAGGGCGCGGCGGGTTCGACGATCCTGGCGTGCGGGCTCAGCCTCCTCTCGGCGGGTACGTCGGGCGACGCGCAGATGCGGGCGGTGTCGCTGTGGGGAGCGGCCTCGGCCGCCGGTGCGGCGGCCGGGCCGCTGCTCGGCGGCGTCCTGGTCGACGTCACCGGCTGGCAGGGCCTGTTCTGGATCGACGCGGGCATCGCCGCCGCCTGCGTACCGCTGACGCTGCGCGCCGTGCCGGAGTCCCGCGACCCGTCGCGGCCCCGTTCCGTCGACCTGGCGGGTACGGTCCTGATCGCCGCCGTGCTCGTCCCGTTCGTGTTCGCCGTGACCGAAGGCGCGGACTGGGGCTGGCTCAGTGCCCCGACCCTGGTGTGCTTCGTGATCTCGGCCGTGGCCCTGGTCGGCTTCGTCCTGGTCGAGCAGCGGGTCAGCACCCCGCTGCTCGACCTGGCGCTCCTCAGGAACCGGATCCTGGTCGGTTCGAGCGTCGCCATCCTCGTGGTCGCGGGCTGCATCAACGCGATCATGTACGTCTGCAGCCTGTACTTCCAGAACCCCGACGGCCTGGGCATGAGCCCCTTGGAGGCCGGCGTGGCCACCTTGCCCGCGGCGGCCGGCATCGTCGTGACCGCGCCCCTGATCACCCGCTTCGTCGACCGGCTGGGCGCCCGTACGGTCATCGCCGGGGGCTTCGGGATCGCGACCGCCGCGTTCGTCGTCTTCGCCTTCGTCAGCGCGTCCTGGCAGTACGCCACGTTCGCCGTCCCGCTCGTCGTGCTCGCCGTCGGCCTCGGGCTCGCGAACGGCCCGTCGTCCTCCGTCGCCACGGCCTGCGTCACCAAGGACCAGGTCGGGGCCGCCTCCGGCATCTCCAACATGGGCCGGTACGTCGGCGCGGCGGTCCTCACCGCCGTCACCGCGGCCCTCTTCGGCTCCGTCTACACCCGCCACCACGCGGCCGGCTCCGCGACGGCGGACGCCCTCGCGGCCGGCTTCTCCCGCGCGGCCATCGGGCTCGCCCTCTTCTGCGCGTTCGGCATCGCGCTGGCCCTCCTGGTCGGCCGCTTCCGTCAGGCGGGCCCGCCGACCGCCGCCCACTACGCCGCCGCGGCGGCCGCGAGCGCCCATACCGTTCCGATCCGGCCGACGAACGGAGCGGGCTCCTGAGACGGCCGGAAAAACGCTCGGAAAAAAACTTCGGCCGACCGGTCACACGTCCGTCGGGGGCGGTGTCAGAGGGATAGAGCGAGCGAGAAGCGCCCGCCAACGCCCCTCCGAGGAGCCTCCGATGTCCACCACCGCCATCGTCGTCACCGCCGTCGCCGCCTTCATGGCCGGGTTCTCGGGTGCCTCGATCTTCTTCAAGGCGAAGTTCACCGTCGAGCCGCTCGCCGAGTACGGCGTCCCGCGCGCCTGGTGGAACTGGCTGGGCGCCGCCAAGGCGGCCGGCGCGGTCGGTCTGCTCGTCGGCTATGCGATCCCCGCGATCGGGATCGCCGCCGCGATCGGCCTGGTCCTGTACTTCCTCGGCGCCGTGATCACGGTCCTCCGCGCCAAGGCGTACGCCCACGCGGCCTTCCCGCTCGTCTACATGGCCCCGGCGGTCGCGGTCCTGGCCCTGGCGGCGTGACCCGTCAGAGACTCCGCACGAACGAGTCCCACACGGACCGCCCGAAGACGACAGCAGGGCCCTCAGGGGCCTTGCTGTCACGTACGGGGACGAGGCCGGGGAATCCGGGGGCGATTTCGAGGCAGTTTCCGCCGTTGTCCCCGCTGTAGCTGCTCTTGATCCAGATCACGGTGTCCGGCCTTTCGGCAGTCAGCCCCGAAGGGCCCCGATGAATGCGGCCCAAGCGGGGGCGGATGCTTTGAGTACCGGCCCGGTGGGCGCCTTGCTGTCACGTACGGGCACCCAGCCCGCGAACCCGGCAGCGATCTCCACGCAGTTGCCGCCGTCGTTCCCGCTGTAGCTGCTCTTGATCCAGGACGCGTTGTTCAGATCGGGCTGGCGCACGGCGGGGCTCCTCAGTTCCGGATCGACTCGACGAACGTCGCCCAAGCCCGCGCGGACACGGGCAGCACCGGTCCGGTGGGGCGCTTGCTGTCACGTACGGGGACGAGGCCGGGGAATCCGGGGGCGACTTCGAGGCAGTCTCCGCCGTTGGCCCCGCTGTAGCTGCTCTTGATCCAGGTCGCCACGGTCAGATCGCGCCTCTGCATGGTGCCCGTACCCTTCCATCATGTCGCTGATCAGAGCGGCGGACTCGCGGCCCGACAAGCAATCGGCTCTCAGCACATCATAGGTCTGGCTGTGCCGGGCGATGATGGCCGGATCATCGCTGAAGTGGCCGCCGTCGAGCGATTCCGAGTACACCCATTGGTGCCCGTCAGGCAGCAGGATCAGGGACATCGACGCGTCCGGGCGGTCGATGCCGGGCTGGCTGAACGGTGCAACCTGGACACGGACGTTGGGGAGCTGGCCCACGTCCAGCAAGTGAGCACACTGCTCGCGCATCACATCCGCGCCTCCCATCATGTTGCGGAGGCAGCTCTCGTCCAGCACCGCGATGTACGCCGGACCGCCGGGGGAGAGGAAGCGCTGCTGGCGGCTCAGTCGGGCGCGGACCCGGTCTTCCACTTCCTCTGGGTCTTCCAGCCGTTGCGCGTAGAGAGCGTGGGCGTATGCCGGGGTCTGCAAGAGGCCCGGCACTACCTGGATCTGATACGCACGGATCTGAGCGGCCTGCGCGTCCATCTCCGCCCGCCGCTCGAACCAGTCCGGGTGTTCCACCTGCGGGTACCAGTCGATCCTCCCCCACAGCCGCAGCAGCACCCCGCCCGTGCCCAGGATCCTGTCGCAGGCGCGGGCGAACGACTCCGTGGGCACCCGTTTCGCCGCCTCCACCCTCGCGACCTGTGAGCGGTCACAGGGGATGACGGCGGCCAGGGCTGCCTGGGTCAGGCCCGCTGACTCGCGGTAGTGGCGGAGGAGTTCGCCGAAGACTTCCGCCGTCGTGGCGGCCGACTCGGGTACTGCGATGTGTCTCCTGGTCACTCCGAACCCCCTCGTGACAGCACTCCTTGGCACGCCGCAAGCGTTGTCGTCGCCCCCTCCATTGAGCAACGCTTGGCGCACAGAGAGTAGTCGCCCGATCGGGTGACCGTGAGGTGGAGGAGTGGGCATGGCAGGGCACGAGGAGTGCGGCGCGTACCTGTACGACCCGGCGGCGAGGAAGGTCGGCGAGTACCGGGGGCAGGCCGGGCCGTACGCCATGCTGCGGCCGCTCGGGGGTGGGCGGGAGTGGCAGGCGGATCCGGAGCGGGTGCGGCCGGCGACGCCCGAGGAGCGGCTGAGTGCGGGGGTGCGGGCGGCCAACACGCTGTCGACGGCCTCGTACGAGGTGAGCCGCCCGCCCGTTCCCGTGCCGCACTGTGTGGAGTGCGGCGACCTCGCGCGCTGCCGGGCGGAGGCCCGGGCCCGGTACGACTGGAGTGCCGAGACGGATGCGAACGTCCTGCTGCGGCGGCACCTCCAGGTGGGTCATCCCGAGTGACGGGCGGGGCGCGTGGTCGTTGGCCGCGTCGTGAACATGAAGAAGCCGGCCGTCGCGGCCGCCCTCGTCCTCGCCGCCGTCTCGGTCGCGGTGCCCGCCCATGCCGACGAGGACGGTGATGTCGGCGGAGGCGGCCGTACCTCCGTCGGTGACTGTCTCCAGGAGCTGGTGGACCTGCCGATGTTCGGTGAGGGGTCGGGCAACTACCAGCGGAACTGCTCCAGCGGGAACGTCGTCGCCCACCTCGACCAGTCGGGTGCGGGCAGGTAATTGCCCGCAGGAGCTTTCCTGGGGGTGCTAGGTTCAAAGCTAGAGCCCCTAGGAAGGAGCCCGCATGGTCCGCGCCGGCATCACCGTCGACCGTCTCGTCGAAGCCGCGGCCGAGCTCGCCGATACGGACGGCCTCGACAAGGTCACCGTCTCCGCCCTCGCCCGCCGCTTCGGCGTGAAGGACGCGAGCCTCTACTCGCACATCAAGAACCTGCGCGACCTGCGCGTCCGCCTCGCCCTCCGCGCCTCCGGCGAGATGAACGAGGCCATCGGGGCGGCCGTCGCCGGGCGCTCCGGCAAGGACGCGCTCGTCGCCTTCGCCGACGCCTACCGCGGCTACGCGCTGGCCCACCCCGGCCGCTACGCCGCCACCCAGCAGCGGATCGAGCCGGAGGAGATCGGCGACCCCGCCGTCCTGCTCCGCGCCGTCGAGCTGACGTACGGGATGCTGCGCGGCTACGGGCTCGCCGAGCCCGACCTCACCGACGCGGGGCGGCTGCTCCGGGCGACCTTCCACGGCTACATCCATCTGGAGCTGAGCGGCGGGTTCCACGCCGCCCGGCCCGTCACCGACTCCTGGGCGCGCTCGCTCGACGCCCTGCACACCACCCTGGAGAGCTGGTCATGAACGCCGCCGCCCATGTCCTGCGCGTGCCCGGAGCGACCCTTCGCTACGAGACGCGCGGCTCCGGTCCCGTCCTCCTGCTGATACCCGGTGGCGCGGGGGACGCCGGGCTGTACCAGGGGATGGCGGACCTGCTCGCCGCCGCCGGGTACACGGTCGTCTCCTACGACCAGCGCGGCCTCTCCCGCAGCCCGCTCGACGGGCCGCTCGCCGACCAGCGGGTGGGGGAGTGGGCCGAGGACGCCCGCGCGGTCCTCGACGCGGTCGTGCCGGACGGCGAAGCCGCCTACGTCTACGGCGGCAGCTCCGGCGCGATCGTCGCCCTGGCCCTGCTCGCCGCCCACCCGGGGCGTCTGCGCCGCGTCGTCGCCCACGAGCCGCCCCTGGTGGAACTGCTCGCCGACCCCGGCCCGTACCGCGCCCACTTCGCCGAGGTCCGCGAGCTGCACCGTACGCGGGGGCTCGGGCCCGCGATGGCCCGGTTCGCGGAGACGCCCGACGGGCGGCGGCCGCCGCAGGAGGAGCGGCACGCCGAACTGCCGCCCGCCCTCCGCCCGATGGCCTCCCGCATGGCCGCCAACATGCCCGTCTTCCTGGAGCACGTCCTGTGCCCCTTCTCCTCCTCCGCGCCCGATCTCGACGGGCTGCGCGCCGCCGCCGGGAAGCTGGTCCTGGGGGTCGGCCGGGAGTCGGGCGGTCAGGAGGCGCTGGTGGGGCCGGCCCGGCGGCTCGTGGAGGTGACCGGGGCGGCCGAGCTGGTGTTCCCGGGCGGGCACCTCGGGTGCGTCGAGCGGCCGGAGGAGTTCGCCGAGGTGCTGCTCACCGCCATGCGGCCGTGACGGTCCTGGTGTCCACGCGCATGCCGAGCGGGACCCGCCAGGACTCCACGCACACCGTGTAGGTCCTGGTGCGGGTCTCCCCGGCGGCGATCGGGGCGGGCAGGGGCTGGCTGGAGCCGATGGTGGCCCAGTCGACGCCGAGGGCGCCGATGATGTGCGTCGCGAAGGTGACCGTGCCCGAACGGGTCGCCGTTCCACCGGTGTTGCGGAAGGTGACCGTCACGTTCTCGCACCAGCGCTTGTCCGTGTCGGCGAGCGTCGGCGCGGAGAGGGTGAGCGCGGCGGGCGCGGGCGGGGCCGTGGTGCCCGGGGGTGTGGTGGGGCGGGTAGGGCTGGTGGGGCTCGTTGGCTTCGTACCGGGAGTGCCAGGGGTGCCGGGGGCCGAGGACGGGGGCTTGGGGGCCGGTGTCCCGGGGCCGGGTGCCGCCGGTGCTCCGCCGGTACGGGTCGGGGGCGGTGCCGTGGCCGTACGCCCGGTGCCAGGGGTGCCGGGAGCGTCGGGGGGCGTGCCGTCCGGGATTCCGGCGCCCGTACCGCCCGGTGGGCGGGGTGACGGGGACGAGTTTCCGGAGGTGTCTCCGGTGTTCCCGGGGTCCAGTGGGACGAGGGTCACCGATCCGCTGGGCGCGGCCGCGTCCTTGGGGGAGGTGCCGGCGCCCACCGCCGCGTACCCCTCGCCGTCGTCGCCCGATCCGCAGGCGGTGAGCGCTCCGCCGAGGCAGAGCGCGACCACCACGAGTCCCGGACGTTTCCTTCGCCACGAGCTCACCATGGCCGCCAGTGTGGCTGACGGAGCGTCAGGAAGGAAGCGGGGCGGGAGGGTTCAGTCCGCGATCAAGCCCTCCCGCAGCTGTGCCAGCGTGCGGGTGAGGAGGCGGGAGACGTGCATCTGGGAGATGCCGACCTCTTCGCCGATCTGGGACTGGGTCATGTTCGCGAAGAAGCGGAGCATGATGATCTGCCGCTCGCGGGGCGGGAGTTTGGCGAGCAGCGGCTTCAGCGACTCGCGGTACTCGACGCCCTCCAGGGCGGTGTCCTCGTAGCCGAGGCGGTCCGCGAGGGAGCCCTCGCCGCCGTCGTCCTCGGGGGACGGGGAGTCGAGCGAGGAGGCCGTGTACGCGTTGCCGACGGCGAGGCCGTCGACGACGTCCTCCTCCGACACCCCGAGCACCGCGGCGAGTTCGGGCACGGTGGGGGAGCGGTCCAGCTTCTGCGCGAGCTCGTCGCTGGCCTTGGTGAGGGCGAGGCGGAGCTCCTGGAGGCGGCGCGGGACGCGGACGGACCAGGAGGTGTCGCGGAAGAAGCGCTTGATCTCGCCCACGACGGTCGGCATCGCGAAGGTCGGGAACTCCACGCCCCGTTCGCAGTCGAAGCGGTCGATCGCCTTGATCAGGCCGATGGTGCCGACCTGGACGATGTCCTCCATGGGCTCGTTGCGGGAGCGGAAGCGGGCCGCCGCGTACCGCACGAGGGGGAGGTTGAGCTGGATGAGGGTGTCGCGGACGTAGGTCCGCTCCGGGCTGTCCGCGGCGACGCCGCCGTCGTCCAGGGCGCGCAGCCGCAGGAAGAGGGAGCGCGAGAGGGTGCGGGTGTCGAGGGCCTCGGGGGTGACGGCCGGCGGGGCGACGAGGGTCTCGTCGGGCACGGTCGCCGTGTCCGCGGCGTCCGGCGCCGTCGTCTGGGCGGGCACGCCCGTCGGCGGGGCCGTCTGCGCCATGGCGGCCGCCGGCACGGAGACGGGCGTCTGCACGGACGCGGGCATGGGCGTGAGCGTGAGCACCTTCGAGCTGCCCTGATCTGCGGACATGCCACCCCCTTGAGGTCGCGGACGGTCGTGGCGGCCACGACCAACTGAGGAACGCAGCCTCCACCTGAATACCGGAGGCGGGGCCGCGGCAAACTCGGTTTCGGCAGAATGTCACATGTCGGCAACACGCTGTAGTGACTTGTCGACAAGCCGAGGGCGAATATCCGCAGGAAACAAGGGGTGTGCGGCATTTGGGGTGTCGAAAAACTGCTCCGAAACGGTCTACCCGTCTCAGCTACGCCTCGATCCGATTTGCGGATCTCAGCCGGGCGAAGCTGCGGGCGAGGAGCCTTGACACGTGCATCTGCGAGACCCCGAGCTCCTGACTGATCTGGGACTGGGTCAGGTTGCTGTAGTAACGCAGCATCAGGATCCGCTGCTCGCGCTCGGGCAGCTGGACGAGCAGGTGACGTACGAGGTCGCGGTGTTCGACGCCGGCGAGGGCCGGGTCCTCGTAGCCGAGCCGGTCGAGCAGGCCGGGCAGGCCGTCGCCCTCCTGGGCCGCCTCCAGGGAGGTGGCGTGGTAGGAGCGGCCGGCCTCGATGCAGGCCAGCACCTCGTCCTCGCCGATCTTGAGGCGTTCGGCGATCTCGGCGGTGGTGGGGGAGCGGCCGTGAGCCGTGGTCAGGTCCTCGGTGGCGCCGTTGACCTGGACCCACAGCTCGTGGAGCCGGCGGGGCACGTGGACCGTGCGCACGTTGTCGCGGAAGTAGCGCTTGATCTCGCCGACGACGGTCGGCATCGCGAAGGTCGGGAACTGCACGCCCCGGTCGGGGTCGAAGCGGTCGATGGCGTTGATCAGGCCGATCGTGCCGACCTGGACCACGTCCTCCATCGGCTCGTTGCGGCTGCGGAAGCGGGCGGCCGCGTACCGGACGAGGGGCAGGTTGGCCTCGATCAGGGCCCCGCGCACGCGGTGGTGCTCGGGGGTGCCCGGTTGCAGGTTCTTGAGCTGCCCGAAGAGCACCTGGGTCAGGGCGCGGGTGTCGGCGCCGCGGGTGCTCTGGGGGCGGGGGCGCGGGGTCTCGGGCACCCCGGCCTCGTTCTGGGGCGGGACTTGAGGCGCTGTACTGGCCGGCACGTTCACGCCACCCCTTCATGTCAACTTCGGTCGACTCGTCCGTCAAAAGCGGTCATAGCATCACAAGACATGTCCACTGTGTGCAAGCACCGCATAACCACGTGTTGAGGGCACGTTGGGCGGGTAAACCTTCGGGCCCCCCGCCGAAGGTCGGCGAGGGGCCCGGAAGAAGGGAGGGGTGGAGGGGGCTCAGCCCTCGAACGGGTAGTCGGCGATCACCCAGGTCGCGAACTCGCGCCACTGACCCACGCCCGCCTGGTGCGCCGGGTGCTCCAGGTAGCGCTTGAGCGCGTCCGCGTCCTCGACGGCCGAGTTGATGGCGAAGTCGTACGCGATCGGGCGGTCCGAGATGTTCCAGTCGCACTCCCAGAAGCGCAGCTCCGGGATCTGGGACCCGAGGGCGCGGAAGGCCTCGACGCCCGCCACCACGCGGGGCTCGTCGCGCTGCACGCCGTCGTTGAGCTTGAAGAGGACCAGATGGCGGATCACGGGCGGTACTCCTAGTTGACGAGCTCGGTCATGAACTGGCCGACGCCTTGAGCGGCGCTCGATATGCCTTCGAACCCTACCTGGACGAGATCCGCCGCCCGGGCCGGGGACGTGATGATCGTGTACAGCACGAAAACCACGACCGCATAGAGAGCGATCTTCTTCGCCTGCGCCATTGCTCCGCCCTCCCCTGGCCCGCCTCCGCTGGGCGGTCGCCGAGTCTAGCCCAGGCCCTCCTCACGGGTCCTTTATGGACCAAGGGCCCGGCGATCGGGGCCTTTTGCCGCCTGCCGGACAGGTGGCGGAGGAGCAGTATTGATCTCGAGCCCGGCGGATCTGGCAGGAATTCGCAGGGTTCGAGGAACCGGCCCTCACTGCGGGGTCCGCGCCGCGAGCTTCCCCCCTGACTGCGGCGCAGGACTTGCAGGACCGGTTCTCATCGGGGGGAGCGGCTTGTCCCCCCGATGCCGCTCCCCCCGTCCTACGCCTTCAAGAGCCACCAAGATTGTCATGCCCATGACTTATCTGGCCCATGAAAAAACCTCCCCCGGCCGAAGCCGGGAGAGGTTCTCTGGCGGTAGCGGAGGGATTTGAACCCTCGGTGAGTTTCCCCACACTCGCTTTCGAGGCGAGCTCCTTCGGCCGCTCGGACACGCTACCGAGAGAGAGCTTAGCCCAAAGGCGCCCGTGGATGAAATCCGTATGTCTCCGCAGGTGGGCAACGGCCTCAGCGGTCGCGGAAGAAGGCCGTCAGCTGACGGGAGCACTCCTCCTCCAGCACCCCCTGGACGACCTCGGGACGGTGGTTGAGCCGCCGGTCCCGTACGAGGTCCCAGAGCGAGCCGGTCGCGCCGGCCTTCTCGTCCCAGGCGCCGAAGACCACCCGTTCGACCCGCGACTGGACGAGTGCGCCGGCGCACATCACGCACGGCTCCAGGGTCACCACGAGCGTGCAGCCGGTCAGCCGCCACTCGCCGGTCGCCGCGGCCGCCCGCCGCAGGGCGAGGACCTCGGCGTGGGCCGTCGGATCGCCGGTCGCCTCCCGCTCGTTGTGGCCGAGCGAGAGGACCGTGCCGTCCGGGGAGAGCACGACCGCGCCGACCGGTACGTCACCGGCCAGCGCGGCCTTGTCCGCCTCGGCGAGGGCCTGTCGCATCGGGTCCCGCCAGGGGTCCCGTACGGGGTCGGGGCCCACGCCGGGGCCAGGTACCGCCGGGGGCACTAGCGCACGGCCTCCAGGACGGAGGAGGCGCCGAGGGCCTCCGCGATCTCCCCGAGGGCGTCGCTGTCGAGCGCGAGCAGCTCCCGCTCGGAGACGCCCAGGTCGGCCAGGATGTACCGGTCGCCGACGGGGGCGGCGGGCACGCCCGTCTCCTCGTCGTCCTCGCCGGCCGAGGCGTCGACGGGCTCGCCGTCCTCGGTGCCGTCCAGGTCCAGTGCGTCCACATCGGTGTCAGCGTCGCGCGGGTCGTCGCCGAGGACCTCCGAGGTGAGGATCTCCCCGTACGAGGAGCGGGCCGCCGCGGCCGCGTTCGAGACGAAGACCCGGGGGTCGTCCTCGCCGTCGACGCGGACGACGCCGAACCACGCGTCCTCCTGCTCGATGAACACGATCACGGTCTCGCTGTCGTCCGCCGCGGCCTCCCGGGCCAGATCGGCGATGTCCGACAGGGTCTCCACACTGTCGAGCTCTGTATCGCTCGCTTCCCACCCGTCTTCGGTGCGCGCGAGCAGTGCGGCGAAGTACACCTGACTCTCCCACTGATCAGAGGTGTGATGATCCGGCGGCGCGCTCCTGAAGGCCCCGCCCAATCGGCATCGTGGCAGAAACGGAGCCCTCAGGAGAGGTCTTCGGCTCTTGCGTCGTGCATCAGTCTGAACGACACCGCGATCGGGCGGGCGTGCGACCCCGGCGCACACGGGGGGCGCACGGCAGGCGGGTCAACGGTGCTTCACCCGTGCGTCACCGGGGGAGCAGGCGGCGGGCCACCGGGCGGTCACCGGCGCGTCACCAGCGGAAGGTGCGCATGCGCATGGCCTGCCGCATCCGGGCCGCCCGGGCGCGCCGGGGCTGGACGCGGTCGCGCAGCGCCTTGGCCTCGTTCAGTTCGCGCAGGAACTGGGCGCGGCGCCTGCGGCGCTCCGCGTCGGTCTCCGGGCGGCGCTCCTCGTCGGGAGCCGGTCCGCCGGGCTTGCCTTCCAGGTCGGGCATGGGCCGCATCACCCCAGGACTCGGGTCCGGTACCTGTCCTCCCACCTTCCCTCGACGGCGTGGTTCGACGCCAGTCCCGGCTACTGTGGAGGCATGCGTCTCCACGTCGTCGATCACCCGCTGGTCGCTCACAAGCTCACCACGCTGCGCGACAAGCGCACGGACTCCCCGACCTTCCGCCGGCTCGCCGACGAGCTGGTCACGCTGCTCGCCTACGAGGCGACCAGGGACGTGCGCACCGAGCAGGTCGACATCGAGACCCCCGTGACGCCGACGACCGGTGTGAAGCTGTCGTACCCGCGTCCGCTGGTGGTCCCGATCCTGCGGGCCGGCCTCGGCATGCTCGACGGCATGGTGCGGCTGCTGCCGACGGCCGAGGTGGGCTTCCTCGGCATGATCCGTGACGAGGAGACGCTGGAGGCGTCCACGTACGCCTCGCGGATGCCGGAGGACCTGTCCGGCCGCCAGGTGTACGTCCTGGACCCGATGCTCGCGACCGGCGGCACGCTGGTGGCGGCGATCCAGGAGCTCATCAAGCGCGGGGCCGACGACGTGACCGCGGTCGTGCTGCTCGCCGCCCCGGAGGGCGTCGAGGTCATGGAGCGCGAGCTGGCGGGCACGCCGGTGACCGTCGTGACGGCCTCGGTCGACGAGCGCCTCAACGAGAACGGCTACATCGTCCCGGGCCTGGGCGACGCGGGCGACCGCATGTACGGGTCCGCCGACTAGTCCGCGGCTTCGTGGACCGGCCGGCCGGTGGACCGGCCGGACCGTAGACCGGTCGGCCCCTGGACCGGCCCGGGTGTCTAACAGTGGCCGGGCAGCGGCTGCTTGGGCTTGTTCAGGGCCACGAGCGCCGCGTCCGCCGCGGCCTTCGGGTCGAGGGTCTTGAAGGCCGTACCGATGATCAGGTCGACGTCCGCCGTGGTGCGGGCGTCGACCTTCGTCGTCGCGGCCTTCAACTGGGTGCCGAGCACGGAGAAGCTGCCCTTGGTGGCGGCGGGGGCGCCGAGCAGCATCCCGGAGCCGGGGACCTTCTTGTCGTACGCGGCCGGGGCGTTGCCCACCTTGCCGATGGCGAAGCCGCGCTTCTTCAGCTCGTCCGCGGTCGTCTTGGCGAGCCCGGCGCGCGGGGTCGCGTTGTAGACGTTGACCGTGATCTGGCCGGGCTTGGGCAGGGCGGTGGCGGGCGGTGCGCTCGCCTTGGCGACGGGCTTGCAGTCGGCCTGCTTCCCGGCGGCCGTGGTGGTCTTCCCGTCGCCTCCGGTGAAGACCTCGACCAGCTGCAGCGTCCCCCAGCCCGCCGCACCGAGCACGAGCGCTCCGGCCGCGGCTGTGAGGATGATCCTGCGCCGGCGGTGGGGGCGCCGCATGCGCGGGTAGACATCGCCCGTGATGCGGTACTTTCCGCCCATTCCGGGGGGAGTGAGCATGCTCATGAACGCAGCGTAATGCCGCCCGTGGGCGATGCCTACTGGATGATCATGTGATCGCGTCCGGATGGGGTCGAAGAGGCCCCGAAAGGATCAGTGGGGGAGCGCCCGGGGGGTGCCGGCGGAGCGGCCGACGGTCAGTCCATCTCCAGCACGCGGGCGTGCAGCACCTGGCGCTGCTGGAGCGCGGCGCGGACCGCGCGGTGCAGGCCGTCCTCCAGGTAGAGATCGCCCCGCCACTTCACGACGTGCGCGAAGAGGTCGCCGTAGAAGGTCGAGTCCTCGGCGAGGAGGGTCTCCAGGTCCAGCTGGCCCTTGGTCGTCACGAGCTGGTCGAGGCGGACCGGGCGCGGGGCGACGTCCGCCCACTGCCGGGTGCTTTCCCGGCCGTGGTCGGGATACGGCTTTCCGTTACCGATGCGCTTGAAGATCACACGGAAAGCCTACCGGGCGACCGGCTCCCGGCGCAGCCACGCGAGCCCGGTGCGATGCTGGGACAAACCGTGATCAACCCGTACACGCGTGGGACAGGGGTCCGCCATGAGTGGGAGCGACCAGCCGTCGACGGGCGCCGCGGCGCAGACAGGCTCAGGGGAGCGGACGGGCTCCGCGGCGGGGACAGTCTCCGCGGCGGGGACGGGCGCCGAGCCCTGGGGGCCGATCGCCGCCGGGTACGCCTTCGACGGAGCGGCACTCGAACTGGGGGCCCTGCTCTGGGACGGGGAGTGTCACCCGGACGCGCCCGTCCGCATCCCGTTGCCCATGCTCAACCGGCACGGCCTGGTCGCCGGCGCGACCGGCACCGGCAAGACGAAGACGCTCCAGCTGATCGCCGAGCAGCTGTCCGCGAACGGCGTGCCCGTCTTCCTCGCCGACATCAAGGGCGACGTGTCGGGCGTCGCCGCGCCCGGCGTGGACGGCGAGAAGGTCCGGGAGCGGGCCGCGCAGGTCGGGCAGGAGTGGACGGCGACGGGCTTCCCCTGCGAGTTCTACGGGCTCGGCGGCATCGGCCCCGGCATCCCGGTCCGCGCCACGGTGACCAGTTTCGGCCCGGTGCTGCTCTCCAAGGTGCTCCAGCTCAACCAGACGCAGGAGCAGTCGCTCGGCCTGATCTTCCACTACGCCGACGCCAAGGGCCTGGAGCTGGTGGACCTGAAGGACCTGCGGGCGGTGGTCGCCTTCCTCGTGTCGGACGTGGGCAAGGCGGAGTTGAAGGGGATCGGGGGGCTCTCGACGGCGACGGCCGGGGTGATCCTGCGCGCGATCACCGCGTTCGAGCAGCAGGGCGCGGGCGGCTTCTTCGGGGAGCCGGAGTTCGACACGAGCGAGTTCCTGCGCACGGCGGCGGACGGCCGCGGCGTGGTGTCCGTACTGGAGCTGCCGGCGGTGCAGGACAAGCCGCAGCTGTTCTCGACGTTCCTGATGTGGCTGCTCGCGGACCTGTACGGGGATCTGCCGGAGGTCGGCGACGTCGACAAGCCGAAGCTGGTGTTCTTCTTCGACGAGGCGCACCTGCTGTTCAACGGGGCCTCGAAGGCGTTCCTGGAGTCGGTCACGCAGACCGTGCGGCTGATCCGTTCCAAGGGCGTGGGGGTGTTCTTCGTGACGCAGACCCCCAAGGACGTGCCCTCGGACGTGCTCGCGCAGCTGGGCAACCGGGTGCAGCACGCGCTGCGCGCGTTCACGCCGGACGACGCCAAGGCGCTCAAGGCGACGGTGCGGACCTTCCCGAACTCGGCGTACGACCTGGAGGAGGTGCTGACCGGGCTGGGTACGGGCGAGGCCGTGATCACCGTGCTGAGCGAGAAGGGCGCCCCGACCCCGGTGGCGGCGACCCGGCTGCGGGCGCCGCAGTCGCTGATGGGCCCGGTCCCGGCGGCCGACCTGGAGGCGGCGGTGAAGGGCTCGCCGCTGTACGGGCGGTACGCGGAGGCGGTGGACCGCGAGTCGGCGTACGAGAAGCTGACGGCCGAGCAGCGGGCGGCGGAGGCGGCGGCGCTGCGGGCGGCGGAGGAGAAGCGGGCCGCCGGGGCGGCGGCGCGGGACGCGAAGGAGGCGGCGAGGGCTCCTCGCGGCAAGGAGGAGCCCTCGCTGGCCGAACAGGTCGTCGGCAGTGGGATCTTCAAGTCCCTCGCGCGCTCGGTCGGGACCCAGCTGGGCCGGGAGATCTCCCGTTCGCTGTTCGGGACGGCGCGCCGGAAGCGCTAGCCAGCGGCGCCGGACGGGCGGGGTGACCCGCCCGTCCGGCACTGCTCGGGGACTACCAGGGACTACGCGGTGGCCTCGTCGTGGTCGGCGTGCAGGCCGCCGCCGCTGCCCGCGTCGCCGGTGGTCGGGACGGAGACGACCGGGCGCTTCAGGGAGCTGATGTCGTGGGCGTAGGTGCCCACGGCGTTGGCGATGACGTCGATGTTGATGTCGAAGGCCGTCATGTTGATGTTCGAGAGGTCGTCGCCCTTGGCGTGGTAGTTCACGTCGTAGGCGACGCCCGCCTGGCCGCCGAACTTGGCGGCCTGGCCGGCGGTCTTGATGCCCTCGGCACCGGTGAAGGTGCCGCCGGAGGCGATGCCGGCGTCGACGAACGGGCCGTAGTCGGAGCGGCCGGTGAAGTCGGTTCCCTCGTGCGGGGTGCCGCGCCCGTCGAGGAAGTCGTTGATGTCGCGCTCCAGCTGGGCGGAGCCCTCGGGGCCCGCGCCCGCGCCGACGCCGTCGGAGTCGTCGCCGTCGTAGACGAAGAGCCCGTAGTTCGGCGAGGCGATCATGTCGAAGTTCAGGTAGAGCTTGATCTCCTTCTTGCCGAGCTCGCTGAGGTTGGCGACGTAGTGCTCGGAGCCGAGCAGGCCGTTCTCCTCGGCCGACCACCAGGCGAAGCGGACCTTGTTGCGGACCTTGTCCTTGGACTTGGCGAGCTCCAGGGCGGTCTGGAGGAGGCCGGCGGAGCCGGAGCCGTTGTCGTTGATGCCGGGGCCCGCGGTGACGGAGTCGAGGTGCGAGCCGAGCATCACGGTGTTGGCGGCGTTGCCGCCGACGGTCTCCGCGATGACGTTGTTGGTGGAACGCTTCTCCTGGAGCTGGCGGATCTCGAAGGAGAGGTTCACCGGGCCCTTGGCGAGGTCGGCGACGAGCGCCTCGCCCTCGGCCTTGGTGATGCCGCCGGTCGGGACGCCCCCGGCGGACGGTGCGCCCAGGGTGCCGGAGAGCACGCCCTCGGCGTTGTTGTAGACGATCGCGCCGACGGCGCCGGCCGCGCCCGCGTTCTGCTGCTTGACCGAGAAGTTGCAGCCGCCGCGCTTGATGAGCGCGATCTTGCCGGTGAAGGCGCCGGCGGCGAAGTCGCCGGGCTCGCAGCCGGTGGTGCCGTCCGCGTCGACCGGGACCGCGGCGAGCGCGGCCGTCACGCCGCCGACCGGGCTCGACTTGGTGTAGGTCATCGCCTTGATGTCGAGGTCGCGGGCGGCGGGGGAGACGACGGACGCCTTCTCGGCGAGCGTCTGGGTGTAGATGAAGTCGAACTTCTGGTAGGTGACGGCGTAGCCGGCCTTCTTCAGCTGCGTGTACACGTAGGCGGCCGAGGCGTCGTGGCCGAGGCTGCCGGCGGCGCGGTTGCCGCCGGCCGAGTCGGCTATGGCCTGGAACTTCTGGAGGTGCTTGTAGGCGTCCTTCCCGGACGTCTCACGGACCAGCTTCTTCGCCAGCTTGGCGGCGTCGCGGGCGGCCGCTGCCCCGGGGTCGGGGGTGGCGGTGGCGGGCGCGGCGAGCACCAGCGGGGTGGCGAGTGCGGCAGCGGCCAGAACGGCGGCGGCTCTGCGCTGGGTTGCGTTCACAGAAGTCCTTCCCGATTCGTACGAGGTGGAAGGGAAGTTAGCGACGTGTGGTGGATTTTGTGAACACATCTGGCGCAATTCCTGTCAGGTTGAACAGGATTGAAATCTGGAGTTATCAATTCCGGGTTGTTTTGCGGGATTTGGGCGTGCCGCCGCCGGTGGTGCCCGCCGCGCCGCCGGCCGCCTTGCCGTCGGTCTTCGGCACCTTGGCCGCCTTGGCCGCCGCCTTCATCTCCTGCTTGTGGGCGCGCACCTTCGCCAGCGACTCCGGCCCGGTGATGTCGGCGGCCGAGCGGTAGCAGCTCGCCTCGCCGTACGCGCCCGCCGCCTCCCGCCAGCCCTTGGGCCGCACGCCGTACCGCTTGCCGAGCAGGGCCAGGAAGATCCGCGCCTTCTGCTCGCCGAACCCGGGCAGCGCCTTGAGCCGGGTGAAGAGCTCCGCCCCGGTCGCCGCGTCCCGCCAGACGGCCTCGGCGTCGCCGCCGTACTCGTCGACGAGGAACCGGCACAGCTGCTGGATCCGTTTGGCCATGGAGCCCGGGTAGCGGTGCACGGCCGGCTTCTCGGAGAGCAGCGCGGCGAAGACCTCCGGGTCCTGGGCGGCGATCTCGTGCGCGTCCAGGTCGTCGTGGCCCATCCGGGTCGCGATCGTGTACGGGCCGGAGAACGCCCACTCCATCGGCACCTGCTGGTCGAGCAGCATGCCGACGAGCGCGGCGAGCGGGGAGCGGCCGAGCAGCTCGTCGGCCTCGGGCTGCTGGGCGAGGTGGATCTCGGGGCTCATGACCGGATCATCGCGCCACCGCGCCCCGCCCGCGCGGTGGGTCACCCCTTCGCGAAGCGTTCGAGGGCGGTGAGCAGGTGCGTACGGGTCTCCTCGCCGCCCAGGTGCCCGGCGTCCTCCACGACGTGCAGCTCGGCGTCCGGCCAGGCCCGGGACAGCTCCCAGGCGGTGGTGAGCGGCCCGGCCATGTCGAGCCGGCCGTGCACGAGGACGCCGGGGATGCCGGCCAGCCGGTGCGCGTCCCTGATCAGGACGCCCTCGTCCAGGAAGGCGCCGTGGGCGAAGTAGTGGGAGCAGATGCGCACGAACGCGAGCCGGGTGGCGTCGACCCGGTCGGTGTACGGGGTGCCCTGCCCCTCCATCGAGAGGACGGCGTCCTCCCAGGCGCACCAGTCGGCCGCGGCCTTCTCCCGTACGGCGGGGTCGGGGTGGTTCAGCAGGGCGGCGTAGGCGCCGACGAGCTCCGCGGCCGTGCCGGTCCCGCCCGCCGCGCCCGCTCCCGCGCGGAAGCGGTCGTGGGCCTCGGGGAAGAAGTGGCCGGCGCCCTCGTACAGCCAGGCGGTCTCGGAGCGGCGGGTGGTCGTGACGGCGGCGATGACGATCTCGCTCACGCGCTCGGGGTGGGCCTGCGCGTAGGCCAGGATCAGGGTGGAGCCCCAGGAGCCGCCGTACAGCAGCCAGCGGTCGACGCCGAGGTGGATCCGGAGCCGTTCCATGTCGGCGACCAGGTGGGCGGTGGTGTTGACCGACAGGTCGGCGGCCGGGTCGCTCGCGTGCGGGGTGGAGCGCCCGCAGCCGCGCTGGTCGAACTGGACGATCCGGTACCGCTCGGGGTCGAAGAGCCGCCGTGAGCCGGGAGAGGAGCCGGAGCCCGGCCCGCCGTGCACGACGAGCGCGGGCTTGCCCTCCGGGTTGCCGGCGGCGGACCAGTACACGTGGTTGCCGTCGCCGACGTCGAGGAGCCCTTCGGCGTACGGGGGGACGGGGAGGTCGTTGTGGGCGCGCATCCGCCCGACGCTAGCGGTTGGGGCCCACCCGGACCGAGGGGTTTTCGCACCACTCCAGGACCGAGGGCCAGGCCCCGTAGCCGGAGTCCGGGGTCAGGTGCACGCCGCCGGGCACCTCGTCCGAGGTGAGGCCGAGCGGGGTGCCGTAGTGGAGGGCGGCGCCCTCGGGGCAGTACGGGTCGGCGGCGGCCCAGACGAGCCGGGCGGGCGCCTTCAGGGGGACGGCGTCGAGGTCGAGCCCCTCGGCGAAGCCGGCGATCTCGGGGATGGCGGCGGTGACGCCGGGGGAGGGCGGGGCGACGAGGAGCACCCGGTCCGCGTCCGGCACCCGGCCGGCCGCCGCGGCCCGCAGCCACAGCAGCACGCCCAGACTGTGCGCGACGACGACGAACTCCCCCTCGTCGGGCCGCCGCCCGTGCTCCTCCAGGGCGTCCAGCCAGTCGGCGAGCACCGGCGCGTCCGGCTCGGGCAACTGCGGGTAGCGGACCTCGTGCCCGCGCTCGCGCAACGCGCCGGCCAGCCAGTGGTGCCAGTGGCCGGGCGGACGGTGGTTCTCGTAGCCGTGCAGGATCAGATACGTCGTCATGACGCCGATCGTGCGTCCTCGGCGCGCGATCGGTCCACCGGCGTCCAGGGGGCGGATCGTCGGAGGGGCGCGGGCAGATGGATGGGGGGCTTGGGGACGGGCTCCGGGCGGGCGTCGGGCTCAGTGGGTGACAGGCGTCTGGAGCCGTATCAACTGCCGCATGCCCGACTTGAGTTCGCCCGCGGAGAGTTCCTTCTCCACCGAGAGGTGGTGGATCAGGCTCGGCGAGAACGGCGCGAGCAGCAGGTGCGCGAGGAGCGCGGCGTTGAACTCGGGGCGGGCCTGGCCGATCAGCAGCGTCAGGTGCAGGTGCATGGCGAGGTAGGCGCCGTTGCCGTAGCGGGCCACGGGCCCGGCGGTCTGGGCGGCGAGCAGGATCTCGCGCTGCTCGACGGACCGGTCGACGAGCGCGTCGAGGAAGGCGTCGAGCCGCTCGTCGGCGGGGGCGCCCGGACCGAGCGGCGGCGGGCCGTTCAGGTACGCCTCCTGGAACTGCCGCTCGCGGTCGTCGAGGAGCGCCAGGAGCAGCTGGGCGACGTCGCCGAAGCGGCGGTAGACGGTGCCGACGCCTATGCAGCTGGCGTGGGCGACCTGGTTCATGGTGACGGCCTCGGGGCCCTCCTCGGCGACGATCCGGGCGGCGGCGTCGAGGATCTTGCGCCGGTTCCGGGCGGCGTCGGCACGTTCGGGCGGCGGGCCTCCCGCGATCGGCAGCAGGTTGAGCATCGGCGCCGACCCAGCTCTGGCCTGCGGATTCTTCGTGCTCATCTGCGACTGCCTCCCTTGTGGCGCACTTCCCCCTCGGTCCGTTCCAGGCCACGAGCATAACGTTCCCCTTGCGAATCGGATAGCTGTCCGCTTAACCTCGGAGAGTCGAATCGGAAAGCAATCCGCTTAGCTCGATCGAGGAGCCCGCCATGCCCGTCAAGGTCGCCGTCGTCTACTACTCGTCCACGGGGAACGTGCACCAGCTCGCCCAGGCCGTCGCCGAGGGCGCCGAGAAGGCCGGTGCCGAGGTCCGCCTCCGCCGGGTCCCCGAGCTCGCCCCCGACGCGGCCATCGACGCGAACCCGGCCTGGCGCGCGCACATCGAGGCGACCGGTGACGTCGAGATCGCCACCCTTGAGGACCTGGAGTGGGCGGACGCGTACGCGCTCGGCTCGCCGACCCGCTTCGGCAACGTGGCGGCCCAGCTCAAGCAGTACATCGACACCGCCGGCGGCCTGTGGCAGCAGGGCGTCCTGGCCGACAAGCCGGCCACCGGCTTCACCAGCGCGTACAACACGCACGGCGGCAACGAGTCGACGCTGCTCGCGCTCTACAACACGTTCCACCACTGGGGCTCGGTCATCGTCGCCCCCGGCTTCACCGACCCGTCCGTGTACGCGGCCGGCGGCAACCCCTACGGCACCTCGCACGCGAGCACCAACGGCGCCCCCGAGGAGAACGTCCTCGCGGCCGCCCGCCATCAGGGCGAGCGCCTCGCGAAGATCGCCAAGCGCCTGAAGGGCCTCGCGGACGCCTGACGCCCGCGGCGCCCGTAGCGCCAGACGTGGACGTACCCCCGGGGTGACACCTCCGGGGGTACGTCCACGTCTGGGGGGCTTACGCCAGGGATCTGGGGGCTTACGCCAGGGAGAGGAAGAGCTTCTCCAGGCGGGCGCGCATCTGGTCGCGGTCCTCGCCCGTCCTGCGCCCGTCCTCGATGTCGGTCAGGCACTGCTGGAGCCCGGTCGCGATGATGGCGAACCCGGCCCGGTCGAGCGCCCGGGAGGCGGCGGCGAGCTGCGTCACGACCTCCTCGCAGTCCCGCCCCTCCTCGATCATCCGGATCACACCGGCGATCTGCCCCTGGGCCCGGCGCAGCCGGTTCAGTACGGCCTTGAGCTCGGCGCCCGCGAGATCCAGTTCCACGACCAACTCCTCCATGGATACCCCAGGGGGTACATTTCTCCCCGCCTCGGGGCCCTGTCGAAGACCAAGGATGGCATCTGCGGATTTATTGCCGAGGCGCGTACCGTCCCGGGAACACTTCGGCACCGGCGCCGGCGCGCACTTCGGGCGGCGGTTCGCGGGCGACCGCTCGCGTCACGGATCGAGGCGGGCCGCGCGGGTCTGGAGGTAGCGGCGTTCCGGGAGGCTGAGGGTGCGGTGGGCGGCGGTGCGGTAGGCGTCGGCGGCGGCTCGGTGGGCGCCGGTGCGTTCGAGGAGGTGGGCGCGGACGGCGGGCAGGCGGTGCGACTCGGGCAGCCGGGGTTCCAGGGCGGTCAGGGCCGCGAGGCCCGCCTCCGGGCCCTCGACCATCGCGAGGGCGACCACCCGGCCCAGCTTCGCCATCGGGTCGGGCGTCTTCGTCACCAGGACGTCGTAGAGGGCGAGGATCTGCGGCCAGTCCGTGGCCCCGGGCGTGGTCGCCTCGTCGTGGAGGGCGGCGATGGCGGCCTGGAGCTGGTACGGCCCCGGCGGGCCCTCGGACAGGGCCTCCGCCACCAGCGCGGTGCCCTCGGCGATGGCCGCGCGGTCCCAGCGGCCGCGGTCCTGCTCGTCCAGCGGGACCAGCTCGCCGTCCGGCCCCGTACGCGCCGCGCTGCGCGCCTCGGTGAGCAGCATCAACGCCAGCAGGCCCGTCACCGCGCCCTCCCGGGGCAGCAGGCGTCTGGCGGCCCGGGTCAGCCGGATCGCCTCGCGGGCCAGGTCGGCGCGGTGCAGGGCGGGGCCCGAGGTGGCGGTGTAGCCCTCGTTGAAGATCAGGTACAGCACCTTGAGCACGGAGGCCAGCCGCGCGTCCCGGTCCTTCGGGGCGGGCGGCCGGAACGGGTGGTCGGCGCCCGTCGCCCGCAGTCTCGACTTCGCCCGGCTGATCCGCTGCGCGACGGTCGCCTCCGGTACGAGGTGGGCCCGGGCGATCTCCGCCGTCGTCAGGCCGCCCACCGCCCGCAGCGTCAGCGCGATCCGCGCGGCCGGCGTCAGCACCGGGTCGCAGCACAGGAAGAGCAGGGTGAGCGTGTCGTCCTCGGCGGGCGCCGCCCTCGGGTCGCGCGGTTCGAGCCGCAGCGCGGTCTCCTCCCGCCGGGCCCGCGCCTCCTCGGCCCGCAGCGCGTCCGTCAGGCGCCGGGACGCCACCCGGATCAGCCAGCCGCGCGGATTGCCCGGCACCCCGTCCGCGGGCCACTGCCGGGCCGCCGCGAGCAGCGCCTCCTGTACGGCGTCCTCGGCGGCGGCGAAGTGCCCGTACCGGCGCACGAGCGCGCCGAGGACCTGCGGCGCGTGCAGGCGCAGCAGGTCCTCGACGTCGGGGGAGGGGGAGCGGGTGGGGCTGGAAGGGCCCGTGGCTTCGTCCGGGGGCGGGTCCTCGGGTGGCGGGGTCAAGCCGTTCCGTCCCCGCCGAGGTCCGCCCCGCCGGCCTCGTCGATCTGGCGGATGACCACCGGGTAGACGGGCGAGCCGACCGGCGCGGGGCACTGGGTCACCCGGGCCGCGATCTCGGTCACGCGCTCCAGGCTCGCGCAGTCCAGCACCCAGTAGCCGGCGAGCACCTCCTTCGTCTCCCCGTAGGGGCCGTCGGTGACGACCGGCCGGCCGTCGTCGTCGGCGGTCACGAAACGGGTCCTGGCCGGCTCGACCAGGCCCTGCGCGTCGACGAGCTCGCCCGACTCGGACAGGTCGTCGCTGACCGCGTTCATGTAGGCGAACATCGCCCTGAGGTCCTGCTCGCTCCAGGCCGGGCTGCGGTCGCTCGCCGTCCCCTTCATGGCGTCGTAGTCGGCCTGTGCGCCTTGCACCATCACCAGGTACTTCATGACGTCTCCTCGGTTCGGGGCTTTCCCGGGGCTTCCCGGGGCTCTTCGGAGCTCCGGGGGCTTCTCACAGGAGACGTCGGAGCCGGGGCGGGTTTCTCGACACCTCGCCGGGGCTCACCTGTACGGGTTCCCCCGTACGGGCGAGCCGCGCCGCCCGGCCCCCGCCGCTCGCCCCGCCGCCAGCCCTCCCGCCGCTAGCCTCCGGCCACCAGCTCCCGCTCCAGCGGCGTACGGAAGCGCGGCGTGATCCGGACCTCGCCCACCCAGGAGGCGAGCCGCGCGGCCTCCGCCTCGACCGCGCGGACCGCGTCGGCGCCGACGTCCGTGAGGAACCGGAGCGCGATCCCGCCGTCCGGACGCTGCGCCCAGCCGCCGACGATCCGCCCGTTCCACCACACCGTCGGCCCGATGTTGCCGCTGCGGTCGAACAGCGCGGGCCGGTGCGCCGGGTCCAGGTACCAGTCGCGGGACTGCCAGCCCATCGGCGTCGGGTCGAGCGCGGGCAGCAGGGCCGCCCACGGGGCGACGGCGTCGGGCCGTACGGGATCGAGGTCGTCGGGGAGGAGATGGGCGACCGTCCCGGCCTCGTCCAGGGCGACCGGCTCGGCGCCGAGCGCGGTCAGGGCGCGGCGGACGTCGGTGACCTTCCAGCCCGTCCACCACTTCAGATCGGCCTCGGTCGCCGGACCGTACGCGGCGAGCCAGCGCCGTACGAGCTCCGACCGGGCCTCGGCGGCGGGGAGTTCACCGTGGGGCGGGGTCAGCGCCCAGCGGAAGCGGCTCGACGTCCAGGACCCCTGCGGACGGCCCCGCGCGATCCGGCCCTCCATGCCGAGGACCCGCAGCACCCGGCTGGACACCGACTGCGGCCCCTCCTGGGCGGTGCCGACGCCGTACACGTACTGCTCGCGCAACCTCGGTACGGCGGTGCCGAGTTCGGCCCCCGTCGCCTCGCCGCGTTCCGCCAGCTCGGCGAGGACCAGGCGCTCGGTCTCGGCGAGCCAGGCCGCGTCCAGGTCGCTGCCGGCCGCCAACTGCTTGAGGAGACTGGTGCGTTCGCGGACCGCGGCGGCGGTGGAGGTGGAGGAGTGGACGGCGGTGGCGAGACCGGTGGGCACGACGAAGACCGTGTGCCGCATGCCGTGCATCCGGGCCAGCGTCCGCTCCTCGTACAGCGCCCGCTCCACCTCCGCCACGGGATCCCGGCCCTCCGCGAGCCGCGCCCCCGCCGCCAGGAACACCGTCGCCGGGTCGGTCGCGTGCAGCGCCACCAGCGCTCCGGCGACCTCCTCGGCGGTCTTCGCCCGCGCCGCCCCGGCCAGCCGGTGCCGCAGCGCCAGCCGGGCCCTGCGCTCCTCGGGGCCGACGACCCTGCCGTGCTTCTTCTCGCCTCTGCTCATGGCCTCAGCATGGCTTCGAATCGTGCCCGGCACCGTTCACAGGGGCAGGAAATCCGGCACCGTCCTCCCGCACGCGTACGTGTGCCCGCCGAGGTCCGCCGCCGGCTCGCTGCGGTTCTCTGTCTCCCCCCCCCGCACGGTGGTCGCGCCCTGGATCGCCCCCGGCCGGGGCTCAGTCGGCCGCGGCCCGCTCGCCCACCGGCCGGCGCCGGAGCGAGGCGTCGGTGAGGGCGGCCGGGCGCCAGACGCCGTCGGGCCGGTAGAGGTCGGTCCCGGGCGGCACGATCGCGTCGATCCGGTCCATGGCCTCGTCGGTCAGGACCACGGACGCCCCCTTCAGCAGCCCCTCCAGCTGGTCCATCGTCCGGGGCCCGAGGATGACGGAGGTCACCGCCGGGTGGGCGGCGGCGAACGCGACGGCCAGCTCGGGCAGCGTGCAGCCGAGGGAGTCGGCGACGCCGACCAGCTCCTCGACGGCGTCCAGCTTGGCCTGGTTGCCGGGGAGGGCGGGGTCGAAGCGGTGCGGGGTGAGCGCGGCGCGCCCGCGCGTGAGGTCGACCGGCAGCCCCCGGCGGTAGCCGCCGCTGAGGAACCCGGACGCCAGCGGGCTCCACGTCAGCACCCCCATCCCGTACCGCTGGGCGACGGGCAGCACGGACGCCTCGATGCCGCGGGCGAGCAGCGAGTACGGGGGCTGTTCGGTGCGGAAGCGACGCAGCCCGCGCCGTTCGGCGACGGCGTGCGCCTCGACGATCTCCTCGGCGGGGAAGGTCGAGCAGCCGAAGGCGCGGATCTTGCCCTGGGAGACCAGGTCGCCGAGGACGTCCAGGGTCTCCTCGACGTCGGTGCGGTGGTCGGGCCGATGCACCTGGTAGAGGTCGATCCAGTCGGTGCCGAGCCGCGTCAGGCTGTTCTCCACGGCGCGGGTGATCCAACGGCGTGAGCTGCCGCCCCGGTTGGGGCCCTCACCGCCGACCGGGAAGTACACCTTGGTGGCGAGGACGGTGTCGTCCCGCCGGCGCGGGTCGCGGAGCGCCTTGCCGACGATCTCCTCGGACTCGCCCGCCGAGTACATGTCGGCGGTGTCGACGAAGTTGACGCCCCGGTCGAGGGCGGCGTGGATGACCCGTACGGACTCCTGGTGATCCGCGTTGCCGACCGCCCCGAACATCATCGTGCCGAGGCAGTAGGTGCTGACTTCGATCCCGGTCCCGCCGAGTACCCGATAGCGCATGCGCCGCACCCTAGGGGCTGGAGCGCGCTCGAAGGCAAGGGGGAGGGGCGGGCGTGGAGCCGAGGGGGAGGGGCGGGTGCGGAGCGAACAGGGCGGACCGGGCGCGGAGTTCAGCGCGGGAGCTCGTCCACGAACCGGGCCACGAGCTCGTGCAGCGCGTCCGGCCGTTCCAGGTGCAGGTCATGTCCCGTGCCGGGGACGCAGGCGCCCCGCAGGCCGGGCTGGAGCCGGGCCATCCCGTCGTACTCGGCCCCCTCAAGGAACCCCTTCTCGCCGACGACGGAGAGCAGCGGAACGCCGATCGAGGCCCACTCCTCCCACCAGTCGCGCCCGGTGTTCTCGGCGAGCGAGGCGACCATCACCTCGGGGTCGAACCGGGGCCACCAGCCCCCGTCGCGCTCCTCCAGACCACCGGCCCAGCCGTCCCCCAGGGGACCGCCACCGAAGTACTCGGCGGCCGCCTCGCGGGACGGGAAGGGCACGGGCCAGGCCCTGAGCCAGCCCCCGATCTCCTCGGGGTTCCCGGGATCGGCCGGTCCGGGTCCGGCCTCGACGAGGACGGCTCCGGCGAGGCGCGCGGGGTGCGCGGCGGCGGCGAGGAAGGCGGCGTGCCCGCCGTACGACTGCCCGACGAGCACGGGCGGCCGGCCCCCGGGACCGTACGCGGGCCCGAGGCGGGGATCGTCGAGTACGGCGATGATGTCGGCGACGTACGCGGCGCGCGAGGTGTCGGCGGGGTGCCGTTCACTCGCGCCGTGCCCGCGCTGGTCGAGCGCGACGACCCGGTGCCCGTCGGCGCGCAGGAGCCGGGCGAGCGCGTCCCATTCGCCGACCTGCCCGGCGAGCCCGTGCAGGAGGAGGAACGCCCGACCGGAGCCGCCGCCTGAGCCGTCGCCGGGGGTGCCCCAGTCACGGTAGGAGAGCCGCACTCCGTCCCGTACGAGGACGTGCTCGGTCCATGCGCCGGGCACTTCCCGCTGCTTCACGTTCATACGGCTTTCTCCGAGGGGCAGAACAGGCTACTTGGCGCCGGCGAGGGCGTGGGCGACGAGCGCGTTGGCGTGACCGTGACCGATCCCGTGCTCGGACTTGAGCCAGGCGACGAGCTCCATGTGCTTGGTGAGCGGGGAGCTCTCGATGAGCCCGAGCCACTCGGACACGGGGCGGCCGTACTTCTTCTCGATGGAGGGGAAGTAGCTGGCGGGGCCCTTGGCGGGGGGAGTGGCGGACATGGGCTGGCCTCTTCTCTGCGGGGCGCGGATGACGGGGTGACTGCCGTGAGCTGTCTGAGTCGTCTGAGCTGTGGTGAACTGCCGTGACTGTCGAGAGTAGAGACCGTGGCCCCGCCGAGAACTCATCGGCGGGGCCACGGTTTTCTTTCGACTCTGCGGGGCGCCCCCTGCGGAGGCGCTCGGTTCAGTCCCGCCGGATGTGCTCGGGATCGACATGCCTCCGCACGAGCGGCAGCGAGGCCAGCCCGCCGACCACCAGCACTCCCAGCGCCGACACCACCAGCAACGGCAACCCGGCCCAGTCCCAGTGCACGGCGCCGCCGCCGGTGATCAGGTAGCTGGACTCGGCCAGCCACCCGGTCACGACAGCCGCCCCGAGGCCCACCCCGAGCGGCAGCACGACCTGCGCACACTGCGCCCACCGCAGGGTCCCGCCCCGCGCCCCCAGCAGGGCCAGCGCGGCCACCTGCCCCCGCCGCTCCATCGCCCGATCGGCCACCGACACGACGAACGCGGCGACCCCGACGACAAGCCCGAGCACCATGCCGGCGGCGAGGAGGCTGCGGATGACGGTGAGCTGGTGCAGCGAGCTGACGACGATGCCGACGGGCTCGACCTCGGCGGTGGGCGCGATGGCGCCGATGGCGTCGAGCGCGGCACGGACGGTGGTGGGGTCGGAGGGGGTGACGAGACTGATGGTGCCGTCGGCGGGGACGGTGCCCGGGGGGAGGAGGGACGGGGGGATGAGGACGTCGATGCCGGAGAACGCCGAAGGCTGCCAGGCGAACACGGTCACCGTCTCCTGCGGAACGACGACGGTGACCTTCCTCCCGCTGTCGAGGAGGAACGGAAAGCCGCGGCCGGGCCGGCCATCCGCATTCCGCAGGGTGTCCGGCTCCTCGACGCGGAGCACCCTGCCGTCGACGCAGCCGCTGCTCGACTTCGTGAAGGAGGCCAGCTGGGCACAGGTCGCGAACGCCGCCGTGATCCGCGGAGTGTCCACGTCGAGGGAGCGGACCCACGAGTCGGCGGTGAGCCCCTGGCCTCGTACGCCTTCCACCTGGCTGAGCCGGGCTCGCTGGTGGGTGTCGAGGGCGTCCACGGGCAAGGCGTACTCCTGGACGGGCGCGGTGCGACGGCTCACCTGGTCCAGCTCGACCAGGACGCCCTGGGTCAGCGAGGCCGCGTACACGAGCAGGACGAGCCCGGTGACGACGCGCAGTGCGCTGCCGGGTTCGACCTCGGCCCGGCGCATCGCGAGGGTGAGCGGCAGCGACCGCACGCGACCGGCCAGCCGACGGGCCAGCCACGCGGTGACGGAGGCGAGCCCGAACACCAGCCCCGCGCCGGTGAGGAGCACCGCCCCGGGAACGAGGACCGCGCCGGCGCTGCCCCCGGACGGGTCCCGCCCGATGACGCTGAGGGCGCAGTAGCCCCCGATGACGCCGAGCCCAGGCACCAGCAGCAGCGCCCCGTACTTCTTCGGCGGCTTGCGCTGAGCGGTCCGGCGCACGTTCAGCGGGGTGAGCGCCGCCTCGCGGGCGGAACGCCGTCCGACGAACCAGGCGAGCGCCGGGCAGAGCACGAGACAGACGGCGAGGGTGGTGGCGTCCGGCCGTCCATCGGCCGGATACCAGTGGAGCCCGGGGAGACCGATCCGGGCCATGACCTCGTTGAGGCCGAGGTATCCGGCGACACCGACGACCGCCCCGAGGAACGCGGCGGCCACCGTCTCGCCCGCGTTGACCCGCAGCGTGTCCTTCACGCTCAGCCCGACCAGCCGCAGCGCGGCCAGCCTGCGGGCCCGCGACTCGGCGGAGAGCCGGGCGCAGACGGAGAGGAACACGGCGAGGGGGAGCAGGACGATACAGGCGAGCGTGAAGCGGAGGATGTCGAGCGTGGACTCTTCCACGACGGGATGAGGATCGAACGAGGAACCGAACGAGCGGAGCCCGGAAGCGTCCGAGGGCAGCTGTTGCCTCGTCCGTCCCACGTACGCGTAGAGGTCGTCCTGACCGGCCAACCCCGCCGGCCCGATGACACCGACCACCTTCCCGGGCAGCAGTCCGGCGATGCCCGGTTCCTCCGCCAGGATCTCGCGCAGCCGAGGAGAGACGATCACCTCGTTCGGCGCGGGGAGCCGGTCCACGCCGGGAGGCAGCGGAGTCGGCCCCGGTCGGGTCCGCGCGACGAACACCCGGTGGAAGGGCTCGGATCCGTACGCGTCCTGACGCGTGGCGTACACGACGGCCGAGGCGGGACGCGAGGGCGCGTCCTGCGCCACCGGCCGGGGATTGCGTTCGCCGGACCGCGCCTCGTGGGCGTCGATGATCCCCGGAATGGTGAGGACGGCGGCCAGGCAGGCCACCCCCAGCGCGCATCCGCCCGTCATCAGCAGGAAGCGGGCCCGCCCCCGCCTCCCGCCGCGCCACAGCAGGTGCAGCCCGAACAGGAAGCCGTTCACTTCAGGACTCCGTCGGACATCGTGTACTGGACGTCGGCCCGCGCGGCCACGCTCTCGTCGTGCGTGACGATGACGACCGCCGTGCCCTGATCGCGCGCCAGCCGCAGGAACTCGTCCAGTACGGAGGTGGCGTTGGCGCTGTCGAGGGCGCCGGTCGGCTCGTCCGCGAACACCACGGCGGGGCGGTGCACCAGGGCCCGCGCGACGGCGACCCGCTGGCTCTGGCCGCCGGACAGCTGGGAGGTCCTGCGCTGGAGCAACTCGGTCATACCGAGCCGCCCCAGCACCTCGCCGGCCGCCGCGTGCGCGGGCGCCTTGCGTTGGCCGGCGAGCCGCAGCGGGAGCGCCGCGTTCTCCTCGACGGTCAGCTCGGGCAGCAGCTCGCCGTACTGGAAGACGAACCCGAACCGCTCCCGGCGCAGCGTGCTCAGCTCGTCGTCGTCGAGGGCCGCGAGGTCGACACCGTCGAAGACGACCCGGCCACCGGTGGGGGCGAGCACCCCGGCCAGGCAGTAGAGCAGGGAGGACTTGCCGGATCCACTGCTCCCCATGACAGCGGCCACTTCACCGCGCCGCAGTGTGAACTCGGCGCCACTGACGGCTTGGTGCGCACCGTAGAAGAGGTCCACGCGCTCAGCGCGGAGAACGGCGTTCATGGTGATGTGCGCTCCGTGCCGTCAGCCCTTCCGGTGGTAGGAGAGCTCGGGGGAGCAGTTGTCCGGCCGCAGCGAGCCCCGGTCACGGCACACCCGGATCGAGGCATCCGTGGAGTACCGGGCCGCGCCGTCGTACACCACCTGGTCCAGGTGGACGGACTGCCGCTGGACGCCGTTGAAACGGTTCCAAGCGTAGCCCTGGACCTTCGCCTGCAGGTAGACGTTGTGGCCGTCGTTGGGGAAGCTGTCGACCAGGTCGCCCTTGAAGTGGAAGCCCCCGTGATTGCTGTCCTTGGGCTCCCAGCGGTACTTCGCGTCGCGGAACTTGGAGCCGTCAGTGGTCCGGGTCCTGATCTCCTGCCACGAATCCGCCACCGCGGCACCCATGCCACCCACGAACAACCCGGCGGCCGCCGCCACCGACACCCACTTCCGCACAACGCCTCCACTCAGAGCACCAAGGAATCTCGTGGCTCTGAGTATTGGGTGCGTTGCTCACCGTAGTGAAATGGTGGATCGTTTCCTTCCCACCTTCTGGTGAATCAGCGGGACCGGATCGTCAACACCCGCACCCCCGAAGCCCGTTCAACGCCGCCCGTTTCCTTCCGCTCCCCGGCCCCTCACTCCCCCAACCCGGCCAGGAACCCCCGCACCCGCCCCATCAGCACGCCCGCCGCCTCCGCGTCGTACCCGTCGAGCCCCGGGTCCGTGAACAGGTGCCGGTCCCCCGGGTAGAGGAACAGCTCGCCGCGCCCCGCCCGGTCGCGCACCCCCGCCACCAGCGCCCGGGCCGCCTCGGCGTCGCCCTGGCCCGCGAAGAACGGATCGGCGTCCATCCCGTGCACCTGGACCGGCACATCGTCCGGCCAGCTCGCGCCGAACTCCTCCACCGGCGCGCACGCCTCGAAGAGCAGCGCCCCCGCCGCGCCCGCCCGGGTCTGGGCCAGCTTCTGGGCGGGGAGGACGCCCAGGGAGAAGCCGGCGTAGACGATCCGTCCGGGGAGCGGGTCCGCCGCGCGGACGCCGCGCTCGACGAGCGTGCCGAAGCCGACCTCCTGCGCGTACCCGGCCCCGGCCTCCAGGCTGTCGAACGTGCGGCCCTCGTACAGGTCGGGCACGTGCACGGTGTGCCCCGCGCGCCGCAGCTCCTCGGCGAAGGCGAGGACGCCGGGGGTGAGCCCGTGAGCGTGGTGGAAGAGCAGTACCTCGGCCATGGCGAGCGGCCCCCGTTTCTCGTTTCGCTTCGCGTTCCTCGATGCCCGCTCATCATCCAGGACTCTTGATGGGGGCGCGCGAACGCGCGTGGCGCGCATCGGTCTTGAGGCCGAGGCGCGCCACGTTCCGGTGCGCGAAGGCGTGCCGGGGGAGCCGGTACGTGGCCTCGGTGTTCCCGCCCGTCCCCGGTCCCGGTCGTCACGTACAGGCCGCAGGCATACAGCGCGGCCGAGGCCGTGTCGCGCGATTTCGGCGCGGGCGGGACTCCTAGGCTCGGTACGTGACGGAGAACGAGATCAAGCTCAAGGCCATCGCCGCTCTGACGGCGCTGCGTGGGGGAGTGGACGAGAGCCTCGTCTCGGACCTGCTCGGCGAGGTGATTCCGCGCGAGTTCTCGGTGCCGGTGGACGCGACCGCCGAGGAGGCCGGGCTCGCCGTCCTCGCCCAGCTCTCGGACCCGCTGAGCGCGCTCGTCAACGGCTTCATCCTCGCCTTCGACGCCGTGGCCGACGCCCACGACGCGGCGGGCGCGGAGCCGGGCACGGAACCGATCCTCCAGGAACTGGCCCTCCGCCTGGCCAGCGACAACTTCGAGGACTGACCCACCTGGCGATCTGCACGGCGATCCGTACGGTGATCCGAACGGCCGACACCTACCCGTACACGCGCCCGGTCAACGACGCGCTCGGCTACCTGCCGACACACGCGTCCCCACGCGGCCCGCGAGTTCCCGCGCGACCTGTAGGCGCCGGCCCACCCACCCGGCCGCGACCCGCGCACTGATCGGGTGAAGGCGAGGTGTCGCTGACGCGTGGGTGCTCCGAGGTGGCCGCATGGTGAGCGCGTCGGCCGGAGGCGTCGGTGAGCCCCGCCGGCGGTCCGGCCCGCCCCGTGAGAGGAGCGCGCATGCCCGCCCTGGACCCCCGGCCCGGACCGACCACACGAAGACCATCCCTCCCGGTGACCACCCCAGCGGTCTCGGCCACCACCCCGATCGCGGCCCGCCCGGTCACCGGCTTGGCCGTCGTCCTCGTCGTCCTCGTCGCCGTCCTGGCCGCAGCCTTCGGCCTGTCCGTCACCTCGTCCCCCGCGCACGCCGACAGCACCGCGCACGCCGACAGCACCGCGCACGCCGACGCCGGGGGCGGACCGAGCGCGGCCCACAGGACCGCCAGGCCCGACGCGGCCGCCCCCCGTGACATCCGCCAGGCTCCCCCCGGCACCGTCCTCGCCTGGGGCGCCAACGGCACCGGTGAGCTGGGCGACGGTACGACGGTCCGCGCAAGCGCCGTCCCCGGGCGGGTCTGCGCGGCGGCGCCGTGTACCGCGCCGCTCGACGAGGTGGTGAAGGTCGCGGCAGCTGACGGGCACACGGTGGCGCTGCTGGCCGACGGTTCCGTGGTCGGCTGGGGCGACAACGGCTTCGGGCAGCTCGGTGACGGGACGCGTACGGACCGGGTGACGCCGGTGCGGGTGTGCGCGGTCGGGGAGAGCGCGCCGTGCGGGGCGTTCCTGACGGGGGCGGTGTCCGTGGCGGCGGGGGACCTGCACAGCTCGGCCGTGCTCGCCGACGGCACGGTCGTGACCTGGGGCAGCAACTCCGGGGGCCGGCTCGGCGACGGTACGGGGACGGACCGGCTCACGCCGGTCCGGGTGTGCGAGCGGTACACGACGGCGCCGTGCACGTCGTTCCTCGGCAACGTCACCGCCGTGGCGTCCGGTTACCAGCACAGCCTGGCGGTACGGACGGACGGCACCGTCGCCGCCTGGGGTTTCAACGGCGACGGGCAGCTCGGCGACGGCACCACCACGACCCGGACGACACCGGTGCAGGTGTCCGGCCTGGCCGACGTCGTGTCCGTGGCCGCGGGCGAGTTCTTCAGCCTGGCCGCCCGCGCCGACGGGACCGTCCGTAGCTGGGGATTCGGCGACGCGCTGGGCGACGGCACCGGCGCACGGACGAGCAGCCCCGTCCAGGTCTGCGCCGTCGGAGGGACCGCGCCGTGCGCCTCGTTCCTGACGGGGGTCGGGTCGGTGGCCGCCGGTTCGAGACACGCGCTGGCGGCGCGTACGGACGGCTCCGTCGTCTCCTGGGGCGCGAACGGCGACGGGCAGCTCGGCGACGGCACCACCACGAACAGGAAGGCCCCCGTGCAGGTCTGCGCGCCCGGCGGCTGCACCACGCATCTGAGCGGGGTGACCGCCGTGGCGGCGGGCGGCACCGGGTTCCACAGTGTGGCGCTGCGCTCCGACGGCACCGTCCGGACCTGGGGCTACGGCGCCGCCGGCCAGCTGGGCGACGGCACGGCGGGCGGGAACGCCCTGACGCCCGTCCGGGTCTGCGCCTTCGGCCAGAAGGCGCCTTGCGCGCGGCTCCTCGAAGGCGTGACCTCGATCGCCGCGGGTGACCACCACACGGTCGCGGTCTCCCGGCCGAGCGCCGACCTGGCCGCGTCGGTCAGCGCGAGCCCCGAACCGGTGACGAACGGGGCGACCCTCACGTACACCGTCCGCGTCCACAACCACGGCCCGACCGCGGCGGAGGACGTCGTCGTCACCGACCACCTCCCGGCGAGCGGCCGGTTCGTCGCCGCCACCCCGTCCACGGGTGGCTGCGACAAGCCGCCGCCGGGTGCCACGGACACGGTGACGTGCTCCTTCGGCACGCTCCCCCGGGGCGGCGACGTCACCGTCACCATCGCGGTGAAGGCGCTGCTGACGTCTCTGCCGCAGATCACGAACACCGCCGAGGTCACCGGCAGCACGCCCGACCCGAGACCGGGCAACAACACCGTCACCATCGACACACGGCTGAACTGACCGGCCCCGCGCGGGTGATCACGCGGCGTGGCTGCGTGAACGGGCCCGGCGCGGTTGTCGAGGATGCGTCCATGCGCCTTTCCTCCTCGTTGCCGCGCCGTGCCCTGCTGCCCTTCGTGGCGGCCGTCGCGCTCCTGACCACCGCCGGGTCCACCACCGCGACCGCGGCGGACGCCTGCGGCTCGATCATCACCGCCCCGCTCGCCCCGCCGGTGGCGGCCGACGACCCCTGTCCCAGCACCGACCCGGTGGTGTGCCGCATCCGCGTCCTGCCGATGGACCAGAAGGTCGAGGCCCAGCGGACCCGCATCCGCTACCACGAGCTCCTGGAGGACATGCACCGCACCGAGGCCGACATGCGGGAGGCGGGCGCCTCCGAGGAGGAGATCGCCCGCGAACTGGTCGACATGCGCAACCAGGCGAAGGAGATCACCCGCGCGGGCATGACCCCCGAGGAGGTCCGCGTCCTGGAGGAGCGCAACCAGGCCAAGTACGGCAACCCCCTCGGCCCCACGGCCGACCAGCTCTACGCGAAGTACGGCTCCTGGGAGAAGGTCACCGACGCCTCCATGCGCACCAGCTACGCCGTCGACCGCGAACTCAGCCTGGAGTACCGCCCCTGCCCGGTGTAGCGCGGGAACCCAGGGACGGGCCGGACTCCTCCCCCCCGGGGTCAGGAGGGGTACGTGATCGAGCCCAGCGGCGGGCAGGCGCCGAGGGTGGTCCCGGCGCCGGGCCGTTCGACGAAGGCGCGGGCCTCGGCGGCCTGCCGGCGCCGGGTCTCCAGCTCGTCGGCGTGCCGGGCGTCGTACAGGGCGCGCGGGTGGTCCCAGGAGCCGTCGATGAGGTCGAGGCTGGTGTTGCCGGCGCTGCGCTGGAACTCCGCCTTCAGGGCGGCCTGTCGGAGCGCGCTCTGGGTCGCGGCGAGGTCGACGCGGGTGATGAGGACGCCGACGGTGTGCGGTTCGCGGGTGGGCATGGGGGCCTGCGGCAGCGAGGACACCCCGGTGTCGAGGCGCCCGATGTTGTCGACGGTGGCGTCCTGGGCGTCCCGTACCGCGGTCCACATCTCCCGGTGCAGCCAGAAGAACTCGTCGAGGTCGCCCTGGGTGACGCGCATCCGCCGGTACAGGGCCTGGAAGCGGGGATCCCGGTGCAGCGGGCGCACCGGTCCCGCGTGCAGCGCCACGCAGTCGTTGTAGCCGGCTTCCACCGCGGCTTCGAGGTGGGAGATCGTCCGGTCCGGCTGCCCCTGCACGAGGGCCGTCCCGCCGAGGCTCACATGGCCCGCGGCGGCGATCCACGCGCCGTCCGGCCCGAGCCCCGCGGCCCGCGCCACGACGTCGTGGACTCCCGCGACCCCCGTGGTGGGCCCTTCCGTCAGCTGCGCCACGAGCAGGTCGTGCAGGCGGGCGATCAGTGAGTGGACGGTGTCGGCCATGGATCTCCTCGGACCTCGACGTACTTCGACGGTGAAGAGCGAAGGGACGGTGCCGCTTCCGCGTCCGTGGAGCTGGACGTGGCGGTCCCGTGGAGATGACGGGCGGACGGGGGCCCCGGTTCCTGCCGGTCCCGGAAAACGTCGAAGGGCCCCACCGCGAACGGTGGGGCCCTTCGACATCGTGCCCGGTGAGGCACTGGCGGAGGATACGAGATTCGAACTCGTGAGGGGTTGCCCCCAACACGCTTTCCAAGCGTGCGCCCTAGGCCACTAGGCGAATCCTCCGGGGAGAACATTACATGACCGGAGGGGGTGCTCGCGCACACGATTCCGGGCGGGGGTCGGTGAAGGTCGCAGGTCGACGGGGGTGGCGGCGGAGGGGCTGGGATCGGGTACTCTGGGCGGAGCCCCTCACGTGGCGCTATCTGACTGAACTCCCCCAGGGCCGGAAGGCAGCAAGGGTAGGTCGGCTCTGGCGGGTGCGTGGGGGGCGCTTGCGTTCCCGGCCCGGTCGTCGTTCCCGGGCCGTCGTGCCCCGGGCCGCTCGTCGCTTCCCGGCCGGTCACTGTTCCCCGGTCGTCGTTCCCGGCCCGGTCGTCGTTCCCGGGTTGTCGGTGGGCGCCTATAACCTCGTATACGTGTCGTCTCTCGCGCTGTACCGCCGCTACCGCCCCGAGTCCTTCGCCGAGGTCATCGGGCAGGAGCATGTCACCGACCCGCTGCAGCAGGCGCTGCGGAACAACCGGGTCAATCACGCGTACCTGTTCAGCGGCCCCCGTGGATGCGGCAAGACGACCAGCGCGCGGATCCTGGCGCGCTGCCTGAACTGCGAGAAGGGCCCGACCCCCACCCCGTGCGGGGAGTGCCAGTCCTGCCTCGACCTCGCGCGCAACGGGCCGGGGTCCATCGACGTCATCGAGATCGACGCGGCGTCGCACGGTGGCGTGGACGACGCCCGTGACCTGCGGGAGAAGGCCTTCTTCGGGCCCGCCTCCAGCCGGTACAAGATCTACATCATCGACGAGGCGCACATGGTCACCTCGGCGGGCTTCAACGCCCTGCTGAAGGTGGTCGAGGAGCCGCCGGAGCACCTCAAGTTCATCTTCGCGACGACCGAGCCCGAGAAGGTCATCGGCACCATCCGGTCGCGCACCCACCACTACCCCTTCCGGCTCGTCCCGCCCGGCACCCTGCGGGAGTACCTGGGCGAGGTCTGCGGCCGCGAGGGCACCCCCGTCGAGGACGGCGTGCTGCCGCTCGTCGTGCGGGCCGGCGCCGGTTCGGTGCGTGACTCGATGTCGGTGATGGACCAGCTCCTCGCGGGCGCCACCGACGCCGGTGTGACGTACGCGATGGCGACCTCCCTGCTCGGCTACACCGACGGGTCCCTGCTCGACTCGGTGGTGGACTCCTTCGCCTCCGGTGACGGCGCCGCCGCCTTCGAGGTCGTCGACCGGGTCATCGAGGGGGGCAACGACCCCCGCCGGTTCGTCGCCGACCTCCTGGAGCGCCTGCGCGACCTGGTGATCCTCGCGGCCGTGCCCGACGCCGCGGAGAAGGGGCTCGTCGACGCCCCGGTGGACGTCATCGAGCGCATGCAGGCGCAGGCGTCCGTCTTCGGCGCCGCCGAGCTGAGCCGGGCCGCCGACCTCGTCAACACCGGTCTGACCGAGATGCGCGGCGCGACCTCGCCGCGGCTCCAGCTGGAGCTGATCTGCGCGCGCGTGCTGCTGCCCGCCGCCTTCGACGACGAGCGGTCGACGCAGGCGCGGCTCGACCGGCTGGAGCGCGGCGCCGCCGCCGCGCCGGCGCCCGTGTTCACGACGCAGTCGCCCGCGCCGCAGATGGGGTACGTGCCGACGGCCGAGGCGCATGTCCCGCCGCCGGTCGCCCCGGTGCCGCAGGCCGCCCCCGCGCAGCCCGCCCCCACTCCCGCGCCGGCCCCCGTCCAGCCCGAGCCCGTCGCGTACCAGCAGGCCCCCGCGCCCCAGCCCGAGGCCGCCGAGGCGCCCCGGCCCGGTGCGTGGCCCGGTGCCGCCAAGCCCGGTGGCGGTGCGCCCGGCGCCTGGCCGGGAGCCGCCGCGGCGGCGTCCGCGCCGCAGGCCCCGGCCGCCGTGCCGCAGGCCGCCGCCCAGCCCGCCGCGCCGGCGGGCGGCGGCGGCATGGCCGCGGGCGCCGCTCAGGTGCGCAACATGTGGCCGCAGATCCTGGAGGCGGTGAAGGGCCGGCGTCGCTTCACCTGGATCCTGCTCTCGCAGAACGCGCAGGTCGCCGGCTTCGACGGCACCACCCTCCAGCTCGGCTTCCTCAACGCGGGCGCCCGGGACAACTTCGCGAGCAGCGGCAGCGAGGACGTGCTGAAGGCCGCCCTCGCCGAGCAGTTCAACGTGAACTGGCGCGTCGAGGCGATCATCGACCCCTCGGGCGGTGCCGCCCCGCCGTCCAACACCGGAGGATTCTCCGGCGGCGGAGCCCCCGCCGGCGGCTTCGGCGGCGGCGGCTTCGGTGGCCGTCCGGCCGCGCCCGCCCCGGCGCAGGCCGCGCCGCCCGCGCCGCAGGCATCGGCTCCGGCCCCCGCCCCCGCGCAGGCCGCGCCGCCCGTGCGGCACGCCCCGGCCCCCGTCCACACGCCGCAGGCGCCGCCGCCCGTGGCGCCCGAGGACGACGTGCCGGAGGAGGACGACCCGGACCTCGTGGACTCCGCGCTCTCGGGCCACGACCTGATCGTGCGCGAGCTCGGCGCGACGGTCCTGGAGGAATACACCAACGAGTAGCGGCGTCTCGCTCGGTGGCCCGCACAAGGGGCACCCGCCGCCGCGGGCTACCCTGGCTGACGTGAAGGTCCTCGTCATCGGCGGCGGCGCCCGCGAACATGCCCTGTGCCGCTCCCTCTCTCTCGATCCCGACGTCACCGCTCTGCACTGCGCGCCCGGCAACGCCGGAATCGCCGAGGTCGCCGAGCTGCACGCCGTCGACCAGCTCGACGGCGACGCCGTCGCCCGCCTGGCCACCGAGCTCGGTGCCGAGCTGGTCGTCGTCGGCCCGGAGGCCCCGCTCGTCGCGGGCGTCGCCGACGCCGTCCGCGCGGCCGGCATTCCCGCCTTCGGCCCGTCCCAGGAGGCGGCGCGGCTGGAGGGCTCCAAGGCGTTCGCCAAGGACGTCATGGCCGGGGCCGGCGTCCCGACCGCCCGCAGCTACGTCTGCACCACCCCCGAGGAGATCGACGAGGCGCTCGACGCCTTCGGCGCTCCGTACGTCGTGAAGGACGACGGCCTCGCCGCCGGCAAGGGCGTCGTCGTCACCGAGGACCTGGCACAGGCCCGGGAGCACGCCCTCGCCTGCGACCGCGTCGTGATCGAGGAGTTCCTGGACGGCCCCGAGGTCTCCCTCTTCGCCATCACCGACGGCACCACCGTCCTCCCGCTCCAGCCCGCGCAGGACTTCAAGCGCGCGCTCGACGGCGACGAGGGCCCGAACACCGGCGGCATGGGCGCCTACTCGCCGCTGCCGTGGGCCGACCCCAAGCTGGTCGACGAGGTCATGGCGAGCGTCCTGCAGCCGACCGTCGACGAGCTGCGCCGCCGCGGCACCCCGTTCTCCGGGCTGCTGTACGCGGGCCTGGCGATCACCGGCCGCGGCGTGCGGGTCATCGAGTTCAACGCGCGCTTCGGCGACCCGGAGACCCAGGTCGTGCTGGCCCGGCTCCGCACCCCGCTCGCGGGCGTCCTCCTGAACTCCGCCAACGGCACCCTCGACGACCAGCCGCCGCTCACCTGGCGCGACGACGCCGCCGTGACCGTGGTCGTGGCCTCGCACAACTACCCGGGCACCCCGCGCACCGGCGACCCGATCGACGGCCTGGACGAGGTCGCCGCCACGGACGCCCCGGAGGCGTACGTGCTGCACGCCGGCACCAAGCGGGACGGCGACGCCGTCGTCAGCGCCGGCGGCCGGGTGCTCTCGGTGACCGCCACCGGTACGGACCTGGCGCAGGCCCGCGAGCGCGCGTACGCGGCAGTCGGCCGCATCCGCCTTGACGGTTCCCAGCACCGTACGGACATCGCCCTCAAGGCCGCCGGCGCCTGAGCGAACCGGAACCGACCGCCACCAGGCGGGACGAAGCAGGATCAAGCAGTGCGAAAGCGCGGCCGTGCAGTGAACAGCACGGCCGCGCTGTCGTCATCACCTTTACCCAAAGCCATTCCATCGAGTGACGGTTCGCCCGTCTGGATGACGCCCGCCGAAGCCCCAACTAGGGTGCGGCGAAGGCGTTCCGGCGGTGTTCCGGCACTTGGCCCACCGGCATTGCGATGTCAGCCGCGGATGCCACAGTGGGGGAGTGAGCAAGACCGCCACGGGTGGTCCCGACGAGGGCAGGAGGGGGTGATGGACGGCGTGTCCGGTACCGGTTCGGTGATCGGCGAGGAGCTCGGCGCGCGGGCCGCGCGGGTCCGCGCCCTGGCCGTGCTCCGCGTCCGCGGCAGGGCCCTGGGGGCCGCGGTGCTCCCCGCGGCCGTCGCCGTCGTCCTCTACGCGGGCGGCGCCACCGAGCACTTCACGGGCCCCGCCTGGGACACCGCCCGCTGGGTGGTCTCCGTCGTCGCGGTGTGCGTCCTCCTCGTCGCGGCCGCCGTCGCCCTGGTCGTCGCGCGGGCCCGCCCCGCCGTGACCCCGACGGTGGAGCTCGCCGAGACCTCCGCCCCCGACCTCTACCGGATGGTCCGCGAGCTCGCCGACCGCCTCGGGGTCCCCGCGCCCTCCGCGATAGCCCTGACGCCGGACTGCGACAGCTGGCTGGAGGACCGCTCGCACCCGGCCCACGGCCGGCACCGCGGCGGCGACGCGCCCGTCCTCGTCATCGGCTCCCCCTTCCTGTGGTGGATGCGCGTCGGAGAGCTCCGCGCGGTCCTCGCCCCCGTCGTCGCCGGTACGGGACCGGCCGCCCACCCCGACATAGCCGCCGCCCGCCGTTTCGTACGGGGCCTGGACGCGGCGGTCGCCGTGCCCCGGCGCCCCGGCCTCGACCCGGTCCGCAAGCTGGGCGCGCTCGGCGTCGGCCGGCTGGCCCGGATCATGCTCGTGGGCTGTCGCACGCACGCCGCCGAGATGGAGCGGGGCGTGGCCGCGGCCGGCTCCGAGCGCGCGCAGGCCGTGGACTACGGGGTACGGATCGTCGCCCAGGAACAGGTCGGCCTCGCCTACGCGGGCTGGGACCGGCTGCTGACCCGGGTCGCGCTGCCCGCCTGGCGGATGGGCCGCTGGCCCGCGCGCCTGGACGCGGGCGTGGTCTCCGCCCTCACCGAGCTCTCCCGCCGCGACCGCCTCGCCGAGGGCTACACCTCCCGGCTCGGCGAGCGCCCCGCCTGCGACCTCCTGGAGGAGCCCGGCGCGGTCGACGCGGCCACCTCGCTGCTCGCCGCCCGCCTTTTCCACGGCGGCCCCGCCGAACCGGGCCCGGACTGGGCGCCGGTCGAGTGGAGCGAGTATCCGGAGGAGGTCGTCGACCGCAAATGGCGCGCCGACGCGGCCCGCCTCCACCAGGTCCTCGACCGCCTGGGCCCGCCCGACGGGCCGCACCCCACGGAGGCCCGCGCGTCCACCGGGACGCCCGACGGCCCCGAGGACGCCCCCGACGACGGCCCCACCCTGTCCCGCGTCATGGCCCGCCTCGCCACCCCCGGACCCCACCCGGGGACCCCGGCCGCAGAAGCGGACATCGCCGCCGGAGACGACGCCGCCACGGGAGACGACGCCGAAATCGAAGCCGCTCGCCTCGACCCGGAGCCGGCCCCCGACGCCGACCTCGATCCCGACTCGGACGCCGACCCGGACTCCGACCTGGACGTCGACCCGGACGTCGACGCCGACCCCGTAGGAAACCCCGCCGCCGACGTGCTCGCCGCCGCGCTCACCGCGCAGGCGGCCCGCGAGGAGGGGCTGCGCCCGGTGGTGCCCGTCGTGGAGGGGCCCGACGGGGGGCTGCCGCTGGTCCCGCTCCAGCCGCCCCGCACCGGGCGGGACCTGCTCGCCGACCACGTGGCGGCCATGGTCTGCTGCGCCGCCGTGGACACGGCGGAGGCGGCCCCGGGGCTGGACTGGCTCGACGGGCCCGCACTGCTCGTCGCCGGAGTGCGCAGCACCGATCTGAACGGCGTGGTCCTCGCCCTGGTGGAGGACGGCGACCCGGAGCCGTTGCGCGCCTGGCTGGCGAGGACGGGCGTACGCCCGGAGAAGCCGGTCCGGCTGGTCTGACCGGGCCCCGCGCGAAGCCTCGACGAAGGCCCGCGCAAGCCACACGAAGGCCCCGCGCGAAGCCGGACCAAGCCCCTCGGAGACCCTTCCCGAAGGCCCCCGCGCGAAGCCGGACCAAGCCCCTCGGGGACGCCTCCCGAAGGCGCTCCGCGCTGCCCTCCCCCGGCCCTCCCGAAGGCGCTCCGCGACGCCCTCCCCCGGCCCTCCCCGGGCCCTCCACGAGACCCCCGATGGAGGCTCGTGCGCAGCTCAGCACACCGGAGTGGCTGGTTCCACTCTCGTCAATTCACGACGAACGGTGACGGACCGCGTGCGTTATGTGATGTGCTGGAGACCGGCACTGACAGAGGCAGTATCCAGAGGCACTGACCGGACGGCCGGGGGAGTCGAGGGAGGGGCGCACGATGGGGGCGGAGCACATCAGGCGGTGGGAGTCGGGCGCGCTCGCCCACGCCGTGTCGGATCCTTTCGGTCAGGGCCCGCTGCCCTGGCTGCGTCATTCCGAGAACTACGTCGACGACAACGGGCAGACGGTGCCCTGGTACGCCGACGAGACGCTGGCCCGTGGCGGTGTCGGCGGGCCGCGGACCGCCGACGACGTGCACGGTCAGATCAAGGGCTTCGTCTCCAGCGGGGCCGTCGCGCCCGGCGAGGCGATCGACTTCCACATCACGGTGGACCCGCCGCAGCAGTTCTCGGTCGACATCTACCGGATCGGGCACTACGGCGGCGACGGAGCCGCGAAGATCACCACCAGTCCGCGGCTCTCCGGGATCGTGCAGCCGGCCCCGCTGACCGCCGACCGGACCGTCTCCTGTCACCACTGGTGGCAGTCCTGGCGGCTGCAGATCCCGTCGTACTGGTCGATCGGCGCGTACGTCGCCGTGCTGACCACCGTCGGCGGCTATCGCTCGCACATCCCGTTCACGGTCCGCGACAGCCACCCGGCGGACCTGCTGCTCGTGCTGCCGGACGTGACCTGGCAGGCGTACAACCTCTATCCGGAGGACGGCCGGACGGGCGCCAGCCTCTACCACGCCTGGGACGAGGAGGGCCGGCTGCTCGGCGAGGAGGAGGCGGCCGTCACGGTCTCCTTCGACCGCCCGTACGCGGGCGCGGGCCTGCCGCTGCACGTGGGCCACGCCTACGACTTCATCCGCTGGGCCGAGCGCTACGGCTACGACCTCGCGTACGCCGAGACCCGCGACCTGCACGCGGGCCGGGTGGACCCGAGCCGCTACCGGGGCCTGGTCTTCCCGGGCCACGACGAGTACTGGTCGGCGCCCATGCGCCGGACCGCCGAGCTCGCCCGCGACCAGGGCACCTCGCTGGTCTTCCTCTCCGCCAACACCATGTACTGGCAGGTGGAGCTGGGCCCGTCGCCGTCCGGCGCCCCGGACCGGCTGCTCACCTGCCGCAAGCGCCGCGGCCCCGGCCGCCCGGCGCTGTGGCGGGAGGTCGACCGGCCGGAGCAGCAGCTGCTCGGCATCCAGTACGCGGGGCGGGTGCCCGAACCGTATCCGCTGGTCGTACGGAACGCGGAGCACTGGCTGTGGGAGGCCACCGGCGCGGGCGAGGGCGACGAGCTGCCGGGCCTGGTCGCGGGGGAGGCGGACCGCTACTTCCCGCGCACCGCGCTCCCCGAGCACCAGGGCCGCATCCTGCTGGCCCACTCGCCCTACCGGGACAGCGAGGGGGCGCTCCGGCACCAGGAGACGAGTCTCTACCGGGCCCCGTCGGGCGCCTGGGTCTTCGCGGCCGGCACCTTCGCCTGGTCGCCGGCCCTCGACCGGCCGGGCCATGTGGACGCCCGGGTCCAGCGGGCCACGGCGAACCTGCTCGACCGGATCTGCAAGAGGGACTGAGCGGGGGGTCACAGGGCCTGGCGGCGGGTTCCGCCCGGATGTGCGAGAGAATCGGACACGCTCCTGGATCAACCTACGCGGAGGAACCGTGTCCGGATTCGTAGAAAAGCCCGAGCCTGTCCAGGTACCGGGCCTGACCCATCTCCACACGGGCAAGGTCCGCGACCTGTACCGGAACGAGGCGGGCGAGCTCGTGATGGTGGCGAGCGACCGCCTGTCCGCGTACGACTGGGTGCTGCCGACCGAGATCCCCGACAAGGGCCGGGTCCTCACCAGGCTGTCCCTGTGGTGGTTCGACCTGCTCGCCGACCTGGTCCCGAACCACGTGCTCTCCACCGAGCTGCCAGCCGGCGCCCCCGCCGACTGGGAGGGCCGCACGCTGATCTGCACCTCGCTGGAGATGGTCCCGGTCGAGTGCGTGGCCCGCGGCTACCTCACCGGTTCCGGCCTCGTCGAGTACGACGCGTCCCGCACGGTCTGCGGTCTCGCGCTGCCCGAGGGCCTGTCCGACGGCTCCGAGCTGCCCGCCCCGATCTTCACCCCGGCGACCAAGGCCGCGGTCGGCGACCACGACGAGAACGTCTCGTACGAGGAGGTCGCCCGGCAGGTCGGCGCCGAGACGGCGGCGCTGCTGCGCCGGACGACGCTCGACGTGTACGGCCGGGCCCGTGACATCGCGCGCGAGCGGGGCGTCATCCTCGCCGACACCAAGTTCGAGTTCGGCTTCGCGGGGGAGCGGCTGGTCCTCGCCGACGAGGTCCTCACCCCGGACTCGTCCCGGTTCTGGCCGGCCGCCGAGTGGCAGCCGGGCCGCACCCAGCCCTCGTACGACAAGCAGTTCGTGCGGGACTGGCTGACCTCGCCGGCCTCCGGCTGGGACCGCAAGAGCGAGCAGCCGCCGCCGGCGCTTCCGCAGGAGGTCGTGGACGCGACCCGCGCCAAGTACATCGAGGCGTACGAGCGCCTGACCGGGACCACCTGGTAAGGAACGCGGGGAACGAGAAAGCCCCCGGTCGATTCGACCGGGGGCTTCTTCATGGAGCGGACGACGAGATTCGAACTCGCGACCCTCACCTTGGCAAGGTGATGCTCTACCAACTGAGCCACGTCCGCATGCGCCGAAGCGCGCTGCTAACTATACCCAATGTTCCGGGTGCCGATGACAGGGTTTTCCGGGGCCGTGGTTGTGGCGGTCGACACAGATCCACAAGGGTGCGGGGGGATGGAAAGGCGGCGCGCACGACGAAGGCCCCGGTTCTGATGAACCGGGGCCTTCGTTCCCTGAGCGGACGACGAGATTCGAACTCGCGACCCTCACCTTGGCAAGGTGATGCTCTACCAACTGAGCCACGTCCGCATTGCCTCCGCTCGGCTTTCACCGGGCGGCGCGAGCACCACTCTACCTGATGCACCGGAGTGCTCGGTAACGCGATGCAGAGCGGGTGACAGGGATTGCACACTGCGCCTTCCCCCTGGAAGGGGGCTGTTCTGCTACTGAACTACACCCGCACGCTGCTTGAGGTCCGGGGCCTTTCGGCCTCGCCCCTCGGCGTGTTCCAGACTCTAGCGGATCATGGGGGGTGGGATGCAAATCCGGGGTCGGACGCGGGGTCAGCTCGCGGCGCGGAAGGCCTCATAGACCCGCTTCGGGATGCGCCCGCGGGCGGGCACGTCCATCTTGTTGGACTGCGCCCAGGCGCGGACCGCGGCCGGGGCGGGGGCGAGCGCGGTGTGCTTGTAGCCGCCCTCGGGCAGCGTGCGCGCGGCGCCGGCGGACCGGGCGCTCAGCTTGCGGCCCGCGGCCAGGTAGGGCGCGAGCGCCTTGCGCAGTTTCTTTGCATTGGCGGGATTCAGGTCGATCTCGTACGTCTTCCCGTCCAGACCGAACGCGACTGTTTCCGCCGCTACTCCGCCGTCGATGTCGTCGGAGAGGGTGACCACCACACGCTGAGCCACGGATATCGGTCCTTTCCTGCGGATCGCCGGCCCTTCTCGACGATCGTGCCGCTCTGACGTGCGGCGATGCCGATGTGGCAGCTCTCCAAGGGGCAATACTGCGCTGGTCTGGTGCTCGTTCGCGCCCGGTCGCGCACGTCGGGTTTTTGCTCTGCATTCCCTTTGTACAGTGACGGGTGGCGCATTGTGAAGCCCACTCAATTGTTTCCGCGTGTCCCGGTCGGCGGGCGATATTCCACTTGAATTCATCGGGGCGCCGTGCTGGGGCCCTTTGTAGGATCCTTCAGACTTCTACCCGCGTAGAATTTGGAGGCAGGTACGCTGAGGGAACCGCCCACGCAACACACCACCGGGAGTGCCAGTGGCACGCGTCGTAGTCGACGTCATGCTCAAGCCGGAGATCCTCGACCCCCAGGGACAGGCGGTGCAACGCGCACTGCCCCGCCTTGGATTCGAGGGCATCGCCGACGTCCGCCAGGGAAAGCGCTTCGAGCTGGAGGTGGAGGGACCGGTCGACGAGGCCGCCCTCGCCCGCATCCATGAGATGGCCGAAACGTTCCTTGCCAACACCGTGATCGAAGACTTCATCGTGAAGGTGGAGTCGTGACCGCACGCATCGGCGTCGTCACGTTCCCCGGAACGCTCGACGACCAGGACGCGCTGCGCGCAGCCCGCCTCGCGGGCGCCGAGCCCGTCTCGCTCTGGCACCGCGACAAGGACCTCAAGCAGGTCGACGCCGTGGTCCTGGCCGGTGGCTTCTCCTACGGCGACTACCTGCGGGCCGGCGCCATCTCCCGGTTCTCGCCGGTGATGGAGTCGATCATCGAGCAGGCGAAGGCGGGCATGCCCGTCCTCGGCATCTGCAACGGCTTCCAGATCCTCACCGAGGCCCACCTGCTGCCGGGCGCCATGCTGCGCAACAACCACCTCCACTTCATCTGCCGCGACCAGAAGCTGCGGGTGGAGAACGCGGAGACTGCCTGGACCTCGGACTACACCGAGGGCCAGGAGATCGAGGTCCCGCTCAAGAACATGGACGGCCGCTACGTCGCCGACGAGCACACGCTCGACGAGCTCGAGGCCGAGGGGCGGGTGGCCTTCCGCTACCTGGACATGAACCCCAACGGCTCGCTGCGCGACATCGCGGGCATCACCAACGCCGCGGGCAACGTGGTCGGCCTCATGCCGCACCCGGAGCACGCCGTGGAGCCGCTCGTCGGCACCGGCAAGACCGACGGCCTCGGATTCTTCACCTCGATCCTCAAGAAGCTGGTCAACGCCTGATGACTCTGGACACGGTCGAGCACGCGACCGAGACGCCCGACGTCGAGCAGCCCTGGAAGGAACTCGGCCTCAAGCAGGACGAGTACGAGCGGATCCGCGAGATCCTCGGCCGCCGTCCCACCGGCGCCGAGCTCGCCATGTACTCCGTCATGTGGTCCGAGCACTGCTCCTACAAGAGCAGCAAGGTCCACCTGAAGCAGTTCGGCGAGAAGGTCCCCGAGAACGACGCCATGCTCGTCGGCATCGGTGAGAACGCCGGCGTCGTCGACGTCGGCCAGGGGTACGCGGTCACCTTCAAGGTCGAGTCGCACAACCACCCCAGCTACATCGAGCCCTACCAGGGCGCGGCCACCGGCGTCGGCGGCATCGTCCGCGACATCCTCGCCATGGGCGCCCGCCCGGTCGCCGTCGTCGACCCGCTGCGCTTCGGCGCCGCGGACCACCCCGACACCCGGCGCGTGCTGCCCGGCGTGGTCGCGGGCATCGGCGGCTACGGCAACTGCCTGGGCCTGCCGAACATCGGCGGCGAGGTCGTCTTCGACTCCTGCTACCAGGGCAACCCGCTGGTCAACGCCGGCTGCATCGGCGTGATGAAGCACGAGGACATCCACCTGGCCAAGGCCTCCGGCCCCGGCAACAAGGTGATTCTCTACGGTGCCCGCACCGGTGGCGACGGCATCGGCGGCGTGTCCGTGCTGGCCTCGGAGACCTTCGACGACAGCAAGCCGACGAAGCGCCCCGCGGTCCAGGTCGGCGACCCGTTCCAGGAGAAGCTGCTCATCGAGTGCACCCTGGAGATCTTCCGGGAGAAGCTCGTCGCGGGCATCCAGGACCTCGGCGGCGCCGGCCTGTCCTGCGCCACCTCCGAGCTGGCCTCGGCCGGTTCCGGCGGCATGCGCGTGGAGCTCGACCGGGTCCACCTGCGCGACGCGACGCTCTCGCCCGAGGAGATCCTCATGAGCGAGTCGCAGGAGCGCATGTGCGCGATCGTCGAGCCCGAGCACGTCGACCGCTTCCTGGAGATCTGCGAGAAGTGGGACGTCATCGCGGTCGTCATCGGTGAGGTGACCGAGGGCGAGCGCCTGGAGATCTTCTGGCACGGCGAGCAGATCGTCGACGTCCCGCCGCGCACCGTCGCGCACGAGGGCCCGGTCTACCACCGGCCCTACGCGCGCCCGGAGTGGCAGGACGCCCTCCAGGCCGACGACGCCGGCAAGCTGCCCCGGCCGCAGGACGGCGCCGCGCTGAAGGACCAGGTCCTGAAGCTGGTGTCCTCCCCGAACCAGGCCTCCAAGTCCTGGATCACGGACCAGTACGACCGGTTCGTGCAGGGCAACACGGTGCTGGCGCAGCCCGAGGACGCGGGCATGGTCCGGATCGACGAGGAGACCAACCTCGGCGTGGCCATGGCGACCGACGGCAACGGCCGGTACGCCAAGCTCGACCCGTACACGGGCGCGCAGCTCGCGCTGGCGGAGGCGTACCGCAACGTCGCCGCCTCCGGTGCGAAGCCCCTCGCCATCTCGGACTGCCTGAACTTCGGTTCGCCCGAGGACCCGGCCGTGATGTGGCAGTTCGCCGAGGCCACCCGTGGTCTCGCGGACGGCTGCCTGCAGCTGGGCACCCCGGTCACCGGCGGCAACGTGTCGCTGTACAACCAGACCGGTGAGGTCGCGATCCACCCGACGCCCGTCGTGGCCGTCCTCGGTGTGATCGACGACGTCAACCGCCGCACCCCGATCGCCTTCGCGGAAGAGGGCCAGCTCCTCTACCTGCTGGGCGACACCAAGGAGGAGTTCGGCGGTTCGGCCTGGTCCGAGGTGATCCACCAGCACCTCGGCGGTCTGCCGCCGGCCGTGGACCTCGACCGGGAGAAGCTGCTCGGCGAGATCCTGATCTCGGCCTCCCGCGACGGCATGATCGACGCGGCCCACGACCTGTCCGACGGCGGTCTGGTCCAGGCGGTCGTCGAGTCCTGCCTGCGCGGCGGCAACGGCGCGCGCCTGGTCGTGCCCGAGGGCCTGGACGCGTTCACCTTCCTCTTCAGCGAGTCGGCCGGCCGTGCGGTCGTCGCCGTCCCGCGCAGCGAGGAGCTCCGCTTCACCGACATGTGCGGTGCGCGGGGCCTGCCGGCCGCCCGGATCGGCGTGGTCGACGGCGACGCGGTCGACGTCCAGGGCGAGTTCAGCCTCTCCCTGGAGGAGCTGCGCACGGCCCACGAGGCGACGATCCCGGCTCTGCTGGCCTGATCTGTCCCGTACCGGTCCCGCACCGGTACGGACAGGAGCCCCCGTCCGACACCGGGCGGGGGCTTCGTCGTGCGCTCGGTCGCCCAGGGAGTACTCGGTCGCCCCAGGAGTACTCAGTCGCCCAGGGAGTAGAAGGCGTCGAGTTCCGCGATGTCCTCGACGCATTCGTCGATGTCCGAGACCTTGCCTCCGATGATCGTGAAGAAGAGGGCGCCGGGCATCTCGATGCCCCGGTCGCCGTGCTCGGCGAACCACTTGTGGCTCGCGATGGCGTGGCCGCGCCCGTCGACGGTGATGGTGCCGAGTTCGATGCGCAGGGTGCCGCCGGTGTACTCGGCCAGCGACCCGTACATGGCGATGACGTTGTCGCGGCCCTTGACGTGGCCGCCGAACCGGGTGGAGCCCGGCGCGTGGTGGGTGCAGTCGCTGGTCATCAGGGAGGACAGCGCCTCCATGTCACCTTTCATGAACGCTTCGTAGCCCTGCCGCACCAGGGCGGCGTCGGGGTGCTCGTGGTGGGTCATGGTCCCGGCGTGCCTTTCGGTGAGGGGATGTCCCCCTCTTCAAGTCTCGGGGCTAGCCTCGGCCCATGCCACCCGCCAAGAAGCGCGCCCGCAGCTACGACTCCGCCAAGACCCGAGCCGCCGTCCTCGCCCAGTTCGGGCACGTACGGGACGCGGTGCTCGCGCTGCCCCCGGAGGCGCTCGACGGGCCGACCCGGCTGGGGTCGTGGACGGTGCGGGAACTGGCCGGGCACCTCGCGTGGATGGTCGACTCGGTGCCCGCGCTGCTCGCCGCGCCCGAGCCGGCGAAGCAGGAACTCGCGCTCCTGGACTGGCCGTCCGTGACCGCCTCGGCCGCCGAGCGGATCGACGAGCGCACCCGGGGCGTCGACACCGCCGACCTGGCCGGTCTGTACGAGCGGACGGCGGAGGCGTACGGGACGGCGGTGGCGGCGGCCCCGGACTCCCGGCTGCTCCCGGTGAGTTTCGGGGCGATGACGCTCGCCGACTTCCTCGTCACCCGGACCGTCGAGCTCGTCGTCCACACCGACGACCTCAGCGCGGCGACCGGGGTCGGCATCCCGTACGACCGGCAGGCGCTCGCCGCCTGCACCCGGCTGCTCGCCGACACCCTCGCGGCGCGGGCGCCGGGCGGTGCGGTGGAGGTGCGCGTCCCGCCGTACGCGGTGGTGCAGTGCGTCGAGGGGCCGCGGCACACCCGGGGCACCCCGCCGAACGTCGTCGAGACGGACCCGCTGACCTGGATCCGGCTGGCGACCGGGCGGGCCCGGTGGGCGGTGGAGCTGGACGCGGCGCGGGTCAGCGCGAGCGGGGAGCGGGCGGATCTGGCGGGGCTGCTGCCGCTGATGGGCTGAGGGGCCGGCCGGTACGGGGCGGCGCCCGGAACCGTAAGGGGAGCCGGCCCGTCCCATCGGCATGAAGAAGCCGCGCGTGTTCGCCGCCCTGGTCCCGCTGCTCTTCCTCGCCGCCTGCGGTACGCAGCAGGGGGCAGGTTCCGGAGCCGGCACCGTCACCCCCGACCTGCCCGTCGAGGGCACCGACTGGACGATCGGCGCGGTCACGGTCGACGGCGCCCGGTCGGCGGCCCCACCCGGGGCGCGGGTGGCGTTCACGGAGAACGGGCGGGCCCGGGGGAACAGCGGCTGCAACACCTTCGGCGCCGACGTCGCCGTGGACGGCGGCACGCTCACCGTCTCCCCGAGCGAGGTCACCGAGATCGGCTGCCCCGCCGACCTGCACCGTTTCGAGACGGCCCTGCTGAAGGCCCTCGACGGGCGGCTCAAGGGCGAGTGGAAGGGGAAGGCGCTCACGCTGACCTCGCCGGACGGGCGCCGGGTCGTGGAGCTGTCCGCCGAGCCCGACGCCCCGTTCCTCGGCACCACCTGGACGGTGGACGGGCTGCTCTCCGGGAAGACCGCCGCGTCGCTGCCGGCCGGCTCCGAGGGCAAGGCGCAGCTGACCTTCGGCAAGGACGGGCGGCTCACCGGCAGTCTCGGCTGCAACCGGGTCACCGCGCCCGCGCGGATCAGCGGCGGGTCGGTCACGCTCGGCGCGATCGCGACCACCCGGATGATCTGCACGGGCCCGCAGATGGACCTGGAGACGAAGCTGTACGAGGCCCTCGACGGGCCCCTCGGCTACCGGGTCGACCACCGCACCCTGACGGTCACCGACGCGGACGGCCAGGGCTTCACGGCGACGGCGACCGAGCCGGCGTCCGCGACCGCGCCCGCGCCCGCGGGCTGAGCCGGGAGCGGCGGCCCGGGGATCAGCCCGGGTACGGCAGCAGTCCCGCGTCCACCCGCTCCCAGGCGGCCCGCAGCTCGGCCAGCCGCTCCCGCTCGAAGGGGGCCCGGTCGGCCTGCTCGCGGGCGTCCTCGGTGAGGTGGAAGAGCTGGTCGCGCCCGCCCTTGCCCCGGTAGTACTTCCACTCGCCGCGGCGCAGCGCCCGCTCCCCGCGGACCCGCCAGAACAGGTCGCGCTCGGCGGGTTCGTGGCCGCGCAGCAGATGCCCGGCGAGGCTGGTGCCGTCCAGCGGGTACGCGGGGTGGGGGCGGGCGCCGCCTATCTCCAGGAGGGTCGCGGTCCAGTCGGGGGAGAACACCGGGAGGTCGCTGACCTGGCCGCCGTCGATGGCGGCGGGCCAGCGCAGGACGGACGGGACGCGGATGCCGCCCTCCTGGAGGGAGCCCTTGTTGCCGGCGAGCGGCCAGTTGTAGGAGAAGCGTTCGCCGCCGTTGTCGCTGCCGAAGAAGACGAGGGTGTCGCGCTCGCGGCCGGCGCGGCGGAGGGCGGCGAGCACCTGGCCGACGGAGCGGTCGAGGTCCTCGACCATCTCCTTGTACTTCTCGACGGAGCCGCCGTCCTGGTGCCAGAGGGCGGAGCGGTCGCCGGCCTTGATCCGCCGGACGATCTCGGCGCTGGTCTCCTCGTCGCCGTCGGCGATCCAGGGCCAGTGCGGGGTGGTGAAGTTGAGGTTCAGGAGGAAGGGCCGGTCGTGGTCGCGGGCGACGTACTCGGAGGCCCGCTCGGTGAGGATCCGGGTGTAGTAGCGCAGGTCCTTGTACGCGGCGTCGCCCTCGTAGAGGTCGTACTCGCCGCCGAGGCCCAGCTTCGAGTAGTACTCCAGGGCGCCGCCGAAGTTGCCGAAGAACTCGTCCCAGCCGGAGCGGGTGGGGGAGTAGTCGGGCAGGTAGCCGCAGTGCCACTTGCCGATGAGCGCGGTGGAGTAGCCGGCCCCGCGCAGGAGCGAGGCGAGCGTGGGGTGGGTGGGGTCGAGGCCGACCGACGTGTCGGCGATGGGCTCGGCCAGTCCGCCCTTGGTGCGGCCGGGGTAGCGGCCCGTGTAGAGGCTGAAGCGGGTCGGGGAGCAGGTCGCGGAGCCGGAGTACGCGTCGGTGAAGCGGACGCCCTGGCGGGCGAGCCGGTCCAGGTGCGGGGTGCGGATGTGCGGGGAGCCGTACGAGGAGAGGTCGGCCCAGCCGAGGTCGTCGCCCAGGATGAACAGGATGTTGGGGCGCTTCGGGTGGCGTCCGGGCGCCGCGCGGAACGGGCGCTCCGCCGCGGACGGGGCCTGCGCGGCCTGGGCGGCGGGGGCCTGGGCGCCGAGTGCGACGGCGGCGGCCGTGCCGACGGCCGCCCCGCCGAGGGCGCGGCGGGACAGGGACGAGGACATACGGGTCTCCAGGGGGAAGCCGCGCGGAGGCGCGCGGAGCGGGACGAAGGGCGCGTGCGGGCGCGCGGGAGCGAGCGCGGGGTGCGCCGGTCCCGGAAGGGAGGGAGGAGAGGAGAAAGAGGGGGGTGAGGAGCGAAGAGAGGGGGAGCCGAGGGGCTCAGGCGCAGCGACAGATCGCGCTCGCGACACGGACCAGGTCCACGTGCCGGCGCTCCACGAGCGTGACCGAGCGGTCACGGGAAGGCTGCATGATCGCCGAGCCTGGCGGAGGGCGGGCGGGGTGTCAACGCCTGTCCCGCACCGTGGACTCCGGGGGCGGTGGGGGGCCTCGGGAGGTCTCGGGCTGCGTCCTGCGTCACATCCCGACCGTTCGGCCCGTGCCGTACGAGCGTCCGCTTCGGGGGCTCGTGTCATCGGCTGTCGGGTGGGAGCCCTTGCGCCCCTTGCTTTGTGGGCTCCGACAAGGATCGAAGGATCAGTTCGTGGGATCGTACGAGCAGCTCAGGGGCCCTACCACGACCCGTTCGCCAATTCGGACCAGTGGTCGATCTCGCCTACACTCGGAGCCGTGCCACGTGGTGACGGTCGACTCAATCACGATCTGCTCCCCGGCGAGAAAGGCCCCCAGGACGCTTGTGGCGTCTTCGGTGTCTGGGCTCCGGGTGAAGAGGTCGCAAAGCTCACGTACTTCGGGCTCTACGCCCTCCAGCATCGGGGTCAGGAATCCGCGGGAATCGCGGTAAGCAACGGCTCCCAGATCCTCGTCTTCAAGGACATGGGCCTCGTGTCCCAGGTCTTCGACGAGACCTCTCTCGGTTCCCTCCAAGGTCATATCGCGGTCGGTCACGCCCGCTACTCGACCACGGGTGCCTCCGTGTGGGAGAACGCGCAGCCGACGTTCCGGGCGACCGCCCACGGCTCGATCGCGCTCGGCCACAACGGCAACCTGGTGAACACGGCTCAGCTGGCCGAGATGGTCGCCGAACTCCCCAAGCGGGAGGGCCGGTCCACTCAGGTCGCCGCGACGAACGACACCGACCTGGTGACGGCGCTGCTCGCGGGCCAGGCGGACGAGGACGGCAAGCCGCTCACCATCGAGCAGGCGGCCGCGAAGGTCCTCCCCGACGTCCGGGGCGCCTTCTCCCTCGTCTTCATGGACGAGCACACGCTCTACGCGGCCCGCGACCCGCAGGGCATCCGCCCGCTGGTCCTCGGCCGGCTGGAGCGCGGCTGGGTCGTCGCCTCGGAGTCCGCCGCCCTCGACATCTGCGGCGCGACCTTCGTCCGCGAGGTCGAGCCGGGCGAGCTCGTGGCCATCGACGAGAACGGCATCCGCACCTCGCGCTTCGCGGAAGCGAAGCCCAAGGGCTGTGTCTTCGAGTACGTGTACCTGGCCCGTCCCGACACGGACATCGCCGGTCGCAACGTGTACCTCTCCCGCGTGGAGATGGGCCGGAAACTGGCCAAGGAAGCGCCCGCCGAGGCCGACCTGGTGATAGCGACGCCGGAGTCCGGCACCCCGGCCGCCATCGGCTACGCGGAGGCCTCGGGCATCCCGTTCGGTGCCGGCCTGGTCAAGAACGCCTACGTGGGCCGGACCTTCATCCAGCCCTCGCAGACCATCCGCCAGCTGGGCATCCGGCTGAAGCTGAACCCCCTCAAGGAAGTCATCAAGGGGAAGAAGCTGGTGGTCGTGGACGACTCGATCGTCCGCGGCAACACCCAGCGCGCCCTGGTGCGCATGCTCCGCGAGGCCGGTGCCGCCGAGGTCCACATCCGGATCTCCTCGCCGCCGGTGAAGTGGCCCTGCTTCTTCGGTATCGACTTCGCCACCCGCGCGGAGCTGATCGCCAACGGCATGACGGTCGACGAGATCGGCAAGTCGCTCGGCGCGGACTCGCTCTCGTACATTTCGCTCGACGGGATGATCGAGGCGACCACCATCCAGAAGCCCAACCTGTGCCGCGCCTGCTTCGACGGCGAGTACCCGATGGAGCTGCCGGACCCCGAGCTGCTCGGCAAGCAGCTCCTGGAGACCGAGCTGGCCGCAGGCCCCGCAGCCACCGCGGCCGCGGACGCCCTGCGCCGCCCGTAAGATCCCGCTGCGCCCGCGCAGTACGACACGAAAGTTCTGAAGCCATGTCTCAGGCCACCGGTGCCAGCTACGCGAGCGCGGGCGTCGACATCGAAGCGGGCGACCGCGCCGTCGAGCTCATGAAGGAGTGGGTGAAGAAGACCCAGCGCCCCGAGGTCCTCGGCGGCCTCGGCGGTTTCGCCGGCCTCTTCGACGCCTCCGCCCTCAAGCGGTACGAGCGCCCGCTGCTCGCCTCGGCGACCGACGGCGTCGGCACGAAGGTCGACATCGCCCGCCAGATGGGCGTGTACGACACGATCGGCCACGACCTGGTCGCCATGGTCATGGACGACATCGTCGTCTGCGGCGCCGAGCCGCTCTTCATGACCGACTACATCTGCGTCGGCAAGGTGCACCCCGAGCGGGTCGCGGCCATCGTCAAGGGCATCGCCGAGGGCTGCGTCCTGGCCGGCTGCGCCCTGGTCGGCGGCGAGACGGCGGAGCACCCGGGCCTCCTCGGCCCGGACGACTTCGACGTCGCGGGCGCCGGCACGGGTGTCGTGGAGTACGACCGGCTGCTCGGCGCGGATCGCATCCGTACGGGTGACGCGGTCATCGCCATGGCGTCCTCCGGTCTTCACTCCAACGGGTACTCGCTCGTCCGCCACGTGGTCTTCGACCGCGCCGGCATGACCCTGGACCAGCAGGTCGAGGAGTTCGGCCGGACCCTCGGCGAGGAGCTCCTGGAGCCCACCAAGATCTACTCGCTGGACTGCCTGGCGCTGACCCGGACCACCGACGTCCACGCCTTCAGCCACATCACGGGCGGCGGCCTGGCCGCCAACCTGGCGCGGGTGATCCCGGACGGCCTGCACGCCACCGTGGACCGTTCGACCTGGGCCCCGGGCGCGGTCTTCGACCTGGTCGGCAAGGCCGGACAGGTCGAGCGCCTGGAGCTGGAGAAGACCCTGAACATGGGCGTCGGCATGATGGCCGTGGTCCCCGCCGACTCGGTGGACGCGGCGCTCACCACGCTGGCCGACCGGGGCGTCGAGTCCTGGGTGGCCGGCGAGATCACCGAGCGCGGCGACAAGGCGAGCGGCGCGGAGCTGGTCGGCGACTACGCGAAGTAGCCGCCCCGGACACGTACACGGAAGGGCACCCCTTGACCTCAAGGGGTGCCCTTCCGCGTACGTACGGCAGGAACGGGCGCCCTGGGCGCTACCGTCCTGGAGCAGCGCAGAAACCCGGTCCGGGTACCCCGGACCGGGCTGCGATGTTCAGAAGGTCAAGCGCGACGCTGAGTGGACGCCGGACCGGACTCGTCGTCCTCGTCCTCGTCGTCCGTGTTGTAGAGATCCGCGTACTGCGCGTACGGGTCGTCTTCCTCGTCGTCGTCGTCGTCCTCGAACGGCTCGCCATTCGGCGGCTGATTCGAGGTCGATGCGCCCAGCTCATTGGCCAGACGCGACAGGTCAGTCCCGCCGCTGCTGTACTTCAGCTGGCGGGCGACCTTCGTCTGCTTGGCCTTTGCCCGGCCGCGCCCCATGGCTCGACCCCCTCGGTGACGGGGCTCGACGGCCCCAGAGTCTTGACACGCGTTCATGATCCGGAACGGACTCTCGAATGAGAGACCGGTCCGTAGGGCTTCAACGGTACCTGTTTCCGTCGGTCTACGGTACGCCGCGCGCATCACATACCTCGGTACAGAACCTTCGAGGCGCCCTGTCCTCGCTGGTCAATCGCGATTTTAACCCCTTCTTGAGGGGCGACCCGCCGATCGGCGTGAGCGAAGTCTCCCGATATCCGCCCGGGAAGGCTCTCCGCGGGCGGGCCGCCCCCGTCGAGGGTCAGTCGCGGCGGGCCTCGGCCATCCTCTGCTCGGCGATCCGGTCGGCCGCGGCGGCCGGCGGAATTCCGTCAGACTTTGCGCGAGCGAAGATTTCCAGGGTGGTGTCGAAGATCTTCGTCGCCTTGGCCTTGCAGCGGTCGAAGTCGAAGCCCCGCAGCTCGTCGGCCACCTGGATCACGCCACCGGCGTTGATCACGTAGTCGGGCGCGTAGAGGATGCCGCGCTCCGAGAGGTCCTTCTCGACGCCGGGGTGCGCCAGCTGGTTGTTGGCGGCACCGCAGACGATCTTCGCGGTGAGGACCGGCACGGTGGCGTCGTTCAGCGCCCCGCCGAGGGCGCAGGGGGCGTAGACGTCCAGGCCCTCGGTGCGGATCAGCGCGTCGGTGTCGGCGGCCACGGAGACCTGCGGGAACTTCTCGGTGATCCGGCGCACCGACTCCTCGCGGACATCGGTGATCACGACCTCGGCGCCGTCGGAGATCAGGTGCTCGACCAGGTAGTGGCCGACCTTGCCGACGCCCGCCACGCCGACCTTGCGGCCGCGGAGGGTGGGGTCGCCCCAGAGGAACTGCGCGGAGGCGCGCATGCCCTGGAAGACGCCGAAGGCGGTGAGGACGGAGGAGTCGCCGGCGCCGCCGTTCTCGGGGGAGCGGCCGGTGGTCCACGGGTTGGCGCGGGCCACGACGTCCATGTCGGCGACGTAGGTGCCGACGTCGCAGGCCGTCACGTAGCGGCCGCCGAGGGAGGCCACGAAGCGCCCGTAGGCGAGCAGCAGGTCCTCGGTCTTGATCGTCTCGGGGTCGCCGATGATCACGGCCTTGCCGCCGCCGTGGTCGAGTCCGGCCATGGCGTTCTTGTACGACATGCCGCGGGAGAGGTTCAGCGCGTCGGCGACGGCCTCCGCCTCGGTGGCGTACGGGTAGAAGCGGGTGCCGCCGAGGGCGGGGCCCAGGGCGGTGTTGTGGAGGGCGATGACGGCCTTGAGGCCGGTGGCGCGGTCCTGGCACAGCACGACGTGTTCGTGGCCGCCCTGCTCCGAGTGGAACAGGGTGTGCAGTACATCAGGAACGCCGGTCACATCGGTCACGGTGGTGACTCCCAAGTTGATGCGGCGGAAGGTCCCCCCTGCGGGTGGGGGTGGGACCAGGTCGGCACGAGGGTAAGTCCTACCTGGCCGTAGCAGGGACGCAGTGCTGAGGATCACCCCCTCACGGAGTACCCGCGTGGAAGGATTTGCGACATGCCGGACCCGTCCTCCCCCTCTTCGGTGCTCGTTCCGTACGCCTCGTACTTGCGGGTGTACGAGCCGCTGGCCGCCTTCCCGGAGCCGGAGCGGAGCCACTGGGCCCGCTACGCCTGCCGGCCGGACCTTCCGGGGGCCCAGCAGGAACTGCGCGCTTCGCTGGCGGACTTGGTGCGGGTGCCGCCGGTCCCGGTGCCGGCCCGCGAGAGCGGGGACGCGTTCGTGGCGTCGGTGGACGGGGCGGTCCTGGTCTGTCCGTGGCGCACCCGGCTGCGCGGGTGGCTGGCCCTGGAGGAGCTGGTGGGCGGGACGCTGCCGGCGGCGGTCCTGGACGCGATGCTGGCGCCGGAGGCGCGGGCGCGGGTGGCGGCGGAGCACGAGCGGTGGCGGGAGCGGAATCCGGACGCGCGGCCGTGGATCCGCGGCGCGGTGTGGCAGGTGCCGCTGCGGTGGTTCACGCTCTTCTCGGACGAGGAGCGGGAGTACGACCCGGGGGCCGTCGCGGGCGCGCCGGAGGGCGGGGGCGGCGGTGAGGTCCCGGCCCGGCCGCCGGTGCTGCGCTACCGGACGCCGATGGTGCAGGCGCGGCGACGGCTGGCGCGGGCCCTGAAGGCGCTGCGGGAGTCGATCGACGAGGGCCCGATGACGGAGGGTCTGATCGAGGTGGGGCGCTGGCTGGAGGAGTTCCATCCGCGGGCGCTGGTGGAGCTGGACTACGGCGGCCTGGTGCACGCGCTCGGGCCGGAGGCGCTGGCGGCGGACCGGTCGGCGGCCGACATGGCGCTGGGGATCGCGGCGCTGCGGGACGGCGACGAGGAGGCCGCGCAGGCGGCGTACGGGCGGCTGGCGGAGCGGTGGCGGGCGGTCCGCGACCTTCGGTTCGCCAACTGACGGGGGCGGTCCCGGGGGCGGCCCGGGGGCGGCCCGGGGGGTGGTCCCGGGAGCTGGAACCGACCGTCCTCGCGGTTATCACTCGACAGATCAGGTCTATCTGGCTTAAATGATCTTCTCGCTGGACGTCTGTTCGGGTCCTTGGTGTGTTCTCGTGGGGACGTTGGGGCGGGTGTGGCAGGACGTAGGTCCCGATCCGGGCCTTTGGCTCAAGCGTGACGGATAGCACTTACCGCACCCTTGCGCCCATCACCCACCCTCGTGCCAAAATAGGACAAGGAGTCCGGGGAGGGTTCCTTCCGCCCAAGTAAGGGCGGAATGCTCGACATTGCACTCTATGGGGGGTCTGAGGACTCCTGATCGCTCTGTGACTGATCGTCACAGTCGCGTGACTGTCCGTTATGGCATGGTCCATCGACTTCCGCCGCTGATGAACACCTGCGAGGGCAATTCCATCGGTTTGGCCGACGTGGCTGGACGGATGGTGTAGTTGTAGTGCCGAGGACAAGCCGTTCGTCCTATAACCGACTCGGCCCGCTACTGCCATTTCGGGCAACGCGGGTCAAGGTGCAGAATTTAGAGGAAAGAACCGAGAAGGTTCGGTTCTCCCGAGGAGGCCGCTCATGACCGCTCGCACCCCTGATGCCGAGCCGCTGCTGACCCCTGCCGAGGTTGCCACGATGTTCCGCGTGGACCCGAAGACGGTGACCCGTTGGGCGAAGGCGGGCAAGCTCACGTCCATCCGCACCCTGGGTGGGCACCGCCGGTACCGCGAGGCCGAGGTTCGCGCTCTGCTGGCGGGTATTCCGCAGCAGCGTAGCGAGGCCTGAGGCGCTCGCGACTTACGCAACACCCCGTAATACCTGCAACACCGGGCACTTGCCGGGTCCCCCAACCCGGTCCGCCCACCCCAAGCTCTGCTGACGAACGACCTGCCCCAACGGGTCCTCCGTCGTCGATCGCGCTGGACTCCGCCGGGTCCAGCGCGATCTTTTTATGTCCGCCGCCGGCCCCGTCCCTGCGGTGCAATTGCACATATTAAATCGAAGCCATGTAGGAAGGGTGTAAGTGAGGCGCTTCTGGAAACGGATTGAGTGACACCCGTCACATCGTCAGACTCTTGCCATAGAACAGCCTTCCACCCCCCGGAGGCCGGCCAACGCGCCGTTGGTCACCCCTTGCCGGGACCTTGGTCCCTCGGTGGCGGGAACGCAAGAAGGCCCGCACCGAACGGTGCGGGCCTTCTTCGCTTGCGACTCTGACGGGACTTGAACCCGCGACCTCCACCTTGACAGGGTGGCGAGCTAACCAACTGCTCCACAGAGCCTTGCTCGCAGCCGCTGAACCGTGGCTGCGAAGATGACTGTACAGCAGGTCAGCGGTCTGGTCGAACTCGCCCGCCGCGCCCGCCGAACGGGCTACGGCACCGCCGCGTCGATCGCCTTCACGATCCGCTTGTCGGAGACCGGGTGGGCCGTGCCCAGGGCGTGGGCGAAGTAGCTGACCCGCAGTTCCTCGATCATCCAGCGGATGTCCGTGACCTGCGTCGGCACCGGCCGGCCCTTGGGGAGCTGTTCGAGCAGCCAGGCGTACTCGTCCAGCATCTCGTGGACCTTCTCCATCCGGGTGGTGTCCCGCTGCACGCCCGTCGGCATCTGCTGCAGCCGCCGGTCCACCGCCACCAGATAGCGCATCAGGTCCGGCAGCCGCTTCAGGCCCGTACGGGTCACGAAACCGGCCGGCATCAGCCAGGCCAGCTGGTCGCGCACGTCCTTGAGGTTGGGCAGCAGCGCGGGGCTGCCGGTGGCCTTCAGACGCCGCTCACAGGCCTGCCAGGCCGCCAGGACCTGCTGCACCTGCCCCACGGTCCGCACGGTCAGCTCCACGAGGTCCGCGCGGACCTTGTCGTACAGCTTCCGGAAGGACTCCTCGTCCCACGCCGGGCCGCCGTGGTCCGCGATCAGCCGGTCGGCCGCCGCCGTCGCGCAGTCGTCGAACAGCGCCTGGATCGAGCCGTGCGGGTTCGCCGACAGGGCCAGCTTCTGCTGGTTCGTCAGCCGGTCCGAGGCGAACTTCGCCGGGTTCACCGGGATGTTCAGCAGGATCAGCTTCCGGGTGCCCCGCCACATCGCCAGCTGCTGCTCGGCCTCCGTGTCGAAGAGCCGCACCGCCACGCTGTCGCCCTCGTCGACCAGCGCCGGGTACGCCTTGACCGGCTGGCCGGCCCGCCGGGTCTCGAAGACCCGGGTGAGCGTGCCGATCGTCCAGTCCTTGAGCCCTGAGCGCTCCAGGGAGGGCCCCGAACCGTCCGGGCCGCCCGTTGCCGCCGCGGCGGCCTGGGAGAGCGCCTGACGGGCCTTGGGGCGCATCCGCAGCTTCAGCGCCTCCAGGTCCTTGTCCTCGGCCAGCTTGCGGCGCCGCTCGTCGACGATCCGGAAGGTGATCGTGAGGTGCTCGGGCAGCTTCGCCCAGTCGAAGTCGTCCGCGGTCAGCGGGACGCCGACCATCCGCTGGAGCTCCCGCGCGAGCGCGCCCGTCAGCGGCTCCTGGACGGGCACCACCGCGTCCAGGAAGCGGGCCGCGAAGTTCGGCGCCGGGACGTAGTGGCGGCGGATCGGCTTGGGGAGGGACCGGATCAGCTCCGTGACGACCTCCGCGCGCAGGCCCGGGATCTGCCACTCGAAGCCCTCGTCGGTGACCTGGTTCAGCACCTGGAGCGGGACGTGCACGGTCACGCCGTCCGCGTCCGCGCCCGGCTCGAACTGGTACGTCACCCGGAACTTCAGCGGGCCCTGCCGCCACGAGTCCGGGTAGTCGTCCTTGGTGACCGCACCCGCCCTCTCGTTGATCAGCATCTCGCGCTCGAAGTCGAGGAACTCCGGCTCCTCGTGGCGCTTGTGCTTCCACCACGAGTCGAAGTGCGCGCCCGAGACGACGTGCTCGGGCACCCGCTTCTCGTAGAAGTCGAACAGCGTCTCGTCGTCGACGAGGATGTCCCGGCGCCGGGCCCGGTGCTCCAGCTCCTCGACCTCGGTGAGCAGCTTGCGGTTGTCGGCGAAGAACTTGTGGTGGGTGCGCCAGTCGCCCTCGACGAGCGCGTTGCGGATGAACAGCTCGCGGGAGACCTCGGGGTCGATCCGGCCGTAGTTCACCTTGCGGTCGGCGACGATCGGCACGCCGTACAGCGTCACCTTCTCGAAGGCCATGACCGCGGCCTGGTCCTTCTCCCAGTGCGGCTCGCTGTACGTCTTCTTCACCAGGTGCTGGGCCAGCGGCTCGACCCACTCGGGCTCGATCCGCGCGTTGACCCGCGCCCACAGGCGGGAGGTCTCCACCAGCTCGGCGGACATGACGAGCCGCGGGGGCTTCTTGAAGAGCGCGGAGCCGGGGAAGATCGCGAACTTGGCGTTGCGGGCGCCGAGGTACTCGTTGCGGGTGCTCTCCCGCTTGCCGTCCCGGCCGCCGCCCCCGTCCTTGGACTCCTTGACGTCCTTCAGGCCGATGTGGCTGAGGAGCCCGGAGAGCAGGGACACGTGGACGGACTGCTCGGGCGCGTCCTCCTCGTTGAGGTGGATCCCCATCTGCTTCGCGACCGTGCGCAGCTGGGAGTAGATGTCCTGCCACTCCCGGATCCGCAGGAAGTTCAGGTACTCCTGCTTGCACATCCGGCGGAACGAGCTGGAGCCGCGCTCCTTCTGCTGCTCGCGGACGTAGCGCCAGAGGTTGAGGTAGGCGAGGAAGTCGCTCGTCTCGTCCTTGAAGCGGGCGTGCTGCTGGTCGGCCTGCGCCTGCTTCTCGGCGGGCCGCTCGCGCGGGTCCTGGATGGAGAGCGCCGCCGCGATCACCATGACCTCGCGGACGCAGCCGTTGCGGTCGGCCTCCAGGACCATCCGGGCGAGCCGCGGGTCGACGGGCAGCTGGGACAGCTTGCGGCCCTGCTCGGTGAGCCGCTGCCCCTTCCTGCCGTCACGGGGGGACTTCTCGGCCAGGTCCAGCGCGCCGAGCTCCTGGAGGAGCTGCACGCCGTCCCGGATGTTGCGGTGGTCCGGCGGGTCGATGAAGGGGAACTTCTCGATGTCGCCGAGGCCGGCCGCGGTCATCTGGAGGATGACGGAGGCCAGGTTGGTCCGCAGGATCTCCGCGTCGGTGAACTCCGGCCGGGTGAGGAAGTCGTCCTCGGAGTACAGCCGGATGCAGATGCCGTCGCTGGTACGGCCGCAGCGGCCCTTGCGCTGGTTGGCGCTGGCCTGGCTGACCGGCTCGATCGGCAGCCGCTGCACCTTGGTGCGGTGCGAGTAGCGGGAGATGCGGGCGGTGCCCGGGTCGATCACGTACTTGATGCCGGGGACGGTGAGCGAGGTCTCGGCCACGTTCGTCGCGAGGACGATCCGGCGGCCGGAGTGCGCCTGGAAGACCCGGTGCTGCTCGGCATGGCTCAGCCGCGCGTACAGCGGCAGCACCTCGGTGCCGCGCAGCTGCTTCTTGATCAGGGCGTCGGCGGTGTCGCGGATCTCGCGCTCGCCGGAGAGGAAGACCAGGACGTCGCCGGGGCCCTCGGCCTGGAGCTCGTCGACGGCGTCGCAGATCGCGGTGATCTGGTCCCGGTCGGCCTCCTCGCCGCCCTCTTCGAGGAGCGGGCGGTAACGCACCTCGACCGGGTACGTGCGGCCGCTGACCTCGACGATCGGCGCCTCGCCGAAGTGGCGGGAGAAGCGCTCCGGGTCGATGGTCGCGGAGGTGATCACGACCTTCAGGTCGGGGCGCTTCGGCAGCAGCTGGGCCAGGTAGCCGAGCAGGAAGTCGATGTTGAGGGACCGCTCGTGGGCCTCGTCGATGATGATCGTGTCGTAGGCGCGCAGCTCGCGGTCGGTCTGGATCTCGGCGAGCAGGATGCCGTCGGTCATCAGCTTCACGAAGGTGCCCTCGGGGTTCACCTGGTCGGTGAAGCGCACCTTCCAGCCGACGGCCTCGCCCAGCGGGGTGCGGAGCTCCTCCGCGACGCGCTCGGCGACCGTGCGGGCGGCGATCCGGCGGGGCTGGGTGTGCCCGATCATGCCGCGGACGCCACGGCCGAGCTCCAGGCAGATCTTCGGGATCTGCGTCGTCTTCCCGGAACCGGTCTCACCGGCGACGATCACGACCTGGTGGTCGCGTATCGCCTCCAGGATCTCGTCCTTCTTCTGGGAGACGGGCAGCTGTTCCGGGTACGTGACCGCGGGCACGCGGGCGGCGCGCGCGTCGACCCGCTCCTTGGCCTTGCCGGCCTCGGCGGCGATCTCGTCCAGGACGGCCTCACGGGCCTCGGGCTTGCGGATGCGGCGGGCGCCTTCGAGACGTCGGCCGAGCCGGTGGGAGTCCCGCAGCGAGACCTCGGCCAGGACGGACTGGAGGGCGGCGAAGGAAGTAGACATACGGCATTCAGGATCGCACCTGCGGCGGAGAAGCGGCGAACCGATTTACCAGGGCCGGACGGACGGGCTGCGTAATATTTCGGGCACACCCGCCAGCACCGTCCCGAAAGGTTTCCGCATGTCCCGCACCGCTCGCGTCCTCGCGGCGTTCGCCGCGCTCGCGGGCCTGGTGCTGGGACTCGTGGTCTGCGGGGCCGCCACGCCCCCGCCCGCGCCCGGACCGGTCGTCGCGGGCGCCCTGGCGCCCGGCTGCGGACAGGGCCATCCGGCCGACGAGGGGGCCGCGGGTCCCGTCGTACCGCCGCGGTCGCACGGCTTCGGGGAGCTGCTGCCCGCGCTCGTGGGGGCGCGGGCGGGCTGCGCGGACTGGGCCGTGGACGAGGGCCCGGCGGAGACCACCCGGGGCCGGGAGCCGCCCGCGCTGGTGCCTCCCTCGCCCGTGGAGCTGTCGATCCTGAGGGTCTAGACGGCCGGCGCCCCTCCTCGCCGCCCGTCCTCTTCGCCTTCCCTCTCCGACCTCAGGAGCGCTTCCGCATGTCCCGGTCCAAGCCCGTCATGATCATCAGTGGTGTGGTGCTCGCCGCCACGCTGCTCGGCGTCGCCTCGTACGCGACCACCAAGCCGTCCGGCCCGTCCTCCTCGCCCGGCGCCGCCGCCGAGGTCTCCGCCGACCCGTCCGCCGGCGTCTACCCCGAGCTGGAGGCGTACGCCCGCCGGGACGCCGCCGACAAGCTGGCCCTCGGCCGGGCCGACGCGCCGGTCGTCCTGATCGAGTACGCCGACTTCAAGTGCGGCTACTGCGGGAAGTTCGCCCGGGACACCGAGCCCGAACTGGTGAAGCGGTACGTCGACGCCGGCACCCTGCGCATCGAGTGGCGGAACTTCCCGATCTTCGGCGAGGAGTCGGAGGCGGCGGCCCGGGCCTCCTGGGCGGCCGGGCAGCAGGGCCGGTTCTGGGAGTTCCACAAGGCGGCGTACGCGCAGGGCGCCAAGGAGAAGGGCTTCGGCAAGGAGCGCCTGACCGCCCTCGCCCGGGAGGCCGGCGTCCCGGACCTGGCCCGCTTCACCCGCGACACGGACGGGGCCGCGGCCCGGGCGGCGGTCGGCAAGGACCAGGAGCAGGGCTACTCGCTGGGCGCCACCTCCACCCCCTCCTTCCTCGTCAACGGGCGCCCGATCGCGGGCGCCCAGCCGATGGAGGCGTTCACCCAGGCGATCGACGCGGCGGCGAAGGCGGCCGCCGCGAAGAAGCCGGGCGCGGGGGCGACGCCGGGGTCCGGCCGGTGACCTCCGGCATCGGCTACTTCGCGGCCTTCCTCGGCGGGCTGCTGGCCCTGCTCAGCCCGTGCAGCGCCCTGCTGCTGCCGGCCTTCTTCGCGTACTCGGTGGACGGCCGGGCCCGCCTGGTCGCCCGTACCGGCGTCTTCTACGCGGGCCTGGCCACCACCCTCGTCCCGCTGGGCGCGGCCGGCTCCTTCGCCGGGCGGCTCTTCTACGGGCACCGGGACCTGCTGGTGGCCGTAGGCGGCTGGCTGATCGTCGGTCTCGGGGTGCTGCAGATCCTCGGTCTGGGCTTCGCGTCCCGCCGGATGAGCGAGGTCAGCGGCCGGATCCGCCCGACGACCGCGTTCTCCGTGTACGCCCTGGGCCTGGTCTACGGTCTCGCCGGGTTCTGCGCGGGCCCCATCCTGGGCAGCGTCCTGACCGTGGCCGCGCTCAGCGGCAGCCCGGTCTACGGCGGCCTGCTCCTCGCCGTGTACGCGCTCGGCATGGCCGTCCCGCTCTTCGTGCTGGCCCTGCTCTGGAACCGCTACGACCTGGGGCGGCGGCGCTGGCTGCGGGGCCGGCCGATCCGGCTCGGCCGTTTCGAGCTGCATTCGACCTCGGTGCTCTCGGGCCTGTTCTTCATCGCCCTCGGCACGCTCTTCCTGGTCTTCGACGGGACGACCGCGCTGCCGGGGCTGCTGTCCGTGGACGACTCGTTCGCCGTGGAGGAGCGGGTGGGCGCCGTGGGCCGTCTGGTCCCGGACTGGGCGCTGCTCCTCGCGGTGCCGGCCGTGGTGGCCGCCGGCTTCGCGGTGCGGGCCCTGCGGGGGCGGCGGCGCGAGGAGGCGTGACGGTACGGGGAGGAGGGCGCCGCCCTCCTCCCCGTACCGTCACCCTCGCGGACGCACGGACGCACGGACGCACGGACGCACGGACGCACGGACGCACGGACGCACGGACGCACGAAGAAGGCCCCGTTCTTTCGAACGGGGCCTTCTCTTTGTGGCTGGGGCCGGGGTCGAACCGGCGACCTATCGCTTTTCAGGCGATCGCTCGTACCAACTGAGCTACCCAGCCACGAGACTGTTTCCAGCCTCAGCGACTCTGACGGGACTTGAACCCGCGACCTCCACCTTGACAGGGTGGCGAGCTAACCAACTGCTCCACAGAGCCATATGTTGTGCGAGAACAAGTCTCGCACAGGATTGTGCGTGCCCCCAACGGGATTCGAACCCGTGCTACCGCCTTGAAAGGGCGGCGTCCTGGGCCACTAGACGATGAGGGCTAAGGGCCCACCTGGGCGCTTTCCAGCGCGTCGGGGACGTGAGAAGCATATGGGATCCCGGCCGGATCGCCAAAACGGTTTCTCCCGGCAGGTGGAGGGGGCTTTCGAGGGAGGGAGAATGGGCCCGTGCTGGAGATGACGCGCGAGGAGTTCGAGGAGCTCGTCGCCGAAGCCCTGGACCGGATCCCGCCGGAGCTGACCCGGCTGATGGACAACGTCGCCGTGTTCGTGGAGGACGAGCCGTCGCCCGACGATCCCGAACTGCTCGGGCTCTACGAGGGGACACCGCTCACCGACCGGGGCGAGTGGTACGCCGGGGTCCTCCCGGACCGGATCACCATCTACCGCGGCCCGACCCTGCGGATGTGCGAGTCCCACGAGGACGTGGTCGCGGAGACCGAGATCACCGTGGTGCACGAGATCGCCCACCACTTCGGCATCGACGACGAGCGGCTGCACGCGCTGGGCTACGGCTGAGGCGGGGCGGGGCGGGGCGGGGTGGGTGCGGGGCTGGGCTGAGCCGGGTGGGTCCGGGCTGAGCCGGGGCGGTCCGGGCGGGTGGTGGCCGGGATCGGGCCGGCGGTTGCTGGGGCGTGTCCCTTGCGGCGCCAAGGGAGTTGGGCAGGGCGACGCGTTCGATCGGCTCGATCGGCGCCCCGTTCCCGCCCGTCATGTCCTGGAGGTGCCCCTGTGCGCCATTTGCCCACACCGGTGCGTTGGGCCGCGACCGCCCTGGCGGTAGCCGCCTGCGCGGGTCTGAGCGGCTGTATGAGTGTCAGCGACGACGGCGCCAAGCCGGCGCCCAGCAATTCCGCCGGGAAGCCGGGTGCGGCGGCCGGTGCCGGGGAGGACGGCGGCCTGTCCGGCGGGAGCGAGGGCGGCGGGTACGACCGTACGGCCCGGAGCGGGCCGGACGCGGACGGCTCCGACAAGGGGGCGCCGGTGCCGAGCGGCTCCCCGACGGCCTCCGCCAAGCCGGCCGGCGGCGCGGGCGCGGCGGGCGCGGGCGGGCTGCCGAAGCCGCCGCAGACGCCGGGCGGGACGGGCGGCCCCGGCGCGGGCACCGGGGGCGGCTCGGGCGCGCCGGGTGGCGAGACCACGCCACCGGTCGATCCGCCGGACCCGACGCCGACCCAGGACCCGACCACGCCGCCGCCGGACCCGACGTCCGAGCCGACGGTCAGCGAGACCCCCTCGACCACCCCCGGGGCGGACACCCACATGGGTGCCATGAGGGCGGCGGAGGGGCCGGGTGCGCTGTCCGAGCCGGAGGCATCACCGCAGGCCAGGCCGGTGTGACGGTGATCGGTTTGCCTTGGGTGGGGGGGAGTGCGTATGGTGGTAGATCGTTTGATCCCATTTGCCCGGCGCCACGACCGAAGAGCGCCGTGACTGGCGCGTACTCTCCCTTGCCGTGGCTGACCGCATTGAGGCGGTCCGTAGTGCGAAACACGGAGTTGACGGGCGCGTGCCGAGACTCCGGAAGGTTTCGCATTTCGCATGTCCATTTTCAGTTCTGATCACGCCGTCCTGCCCGAGAACGAGAACGACGAGACCGTCGAGGCCGTAGTGGCCACCGACGCCGTCGAGACCGTCGAGGCCAAGGACGCCACCGACACCCCCGCCGTCGACGCCGACGACGCCGCCGACACCGACGACGCCGACAACAGCGTCGAGGACGTCGCCGACGACGCCGAGGACGCCGACGAGACCCCCGGGATCACCTTCGGTGACCTGGGCCTCCCCGAGGGCGTCGTGCGCAAGCTGGCGCAGAACGGCGTCACCACCCCGTTCCCGATCCAGGCCGCGACCATCCCGGACGCCCTGGCCGGCAAGGACATCCTCGGCCGCGGTCGCACCGGCTCGGGCAAGACCCTCTCCTTCGGCCTGCCGCTCCTCGCCACCCTGGCGGAGGGCCGCACCGAGAAGAAGAAGCCCCGCGGTGTCATCCTCACCCCGACCCGTGAGCTCGCGATGCAGGTCGCGGACGCCCTCCAGCCGTACGGCGACGTGCTCGGCCTCAAGATGAAGGTCGTCTGCGGCGGTACGTCGATGGGCAACCAGATCTACGCGCTGGAGCGCGGCGTCGACATCCTCGTCGCCACCCCGGGCCGTCTGCGCGACATCATCAACCGTGGCGCGTGCTCCCTGGAGCAGGTCAAGATCGCGGTCCTCGACGAGGCCGACCAGATGGCCGACCTGGGCTTCCTGCCCGAGGTCACCGAGCTGCTCGACCAGGTTCCGGCCGGCGGCCAGCGCCTGCTCTTCTCCGCCACCCTGGAGAACGAGATCGACAGCCTGGTCAAGCGCTACCTGGTGAACCCGATCACGCACGAGGTCGACCCGTCCGCCGGTGCCGTCACGACGATGACCCACCACGTCCTGGTCGTGAAGCCGAAGGACAAGGCCCCGGTCACCGCTGCCATCGCCGCCCGCAAGGGCCGCACGATCATCTTCGTCCGCACCCAGCTGGGCGCCGACCGCATCGCCGAGCAGCTGCGTGACGCCGGTGTGAAGGCCGACGCGCTGCACGGCGGCATGACGCAGGGCGCGCGTACCCGCACCCTCGCCGACTTCAAGGACGGCTACGTCAACGCGCTCGTCGCTACCGACGTCGCCGCCCGAGGCATCCACGTGGACGGCATCGACCTGGTCCTCAACGTGGACCCGGCCGGCGACCACAAGGACTACCTGCACCGCTCGGGCCGTACCGCCCGTGCCGGCCGCTCCGGTGTCGTGGTCTCCCTGGCCCTGCCGCACCAGCGCCGTCAGATCTTCCGCCTGATGGAGGACGCGGGCGTCGACGCCTCGCGCCACATCGTCGGCGGTGCGGGCGTGTTCGAGCCCGAGGTCGCCGAGATCACCGGCGCCCGTTCCCTCACCGAGGTCCAGGCCGACTCCGCGAACAACTCGGCCAAGCAGGCCGAGCGCGAGGTCCTCGACCTGACCAAGCAGCTGGAGCGCCTGCAGCGCCGCGCCGTCGAGCTCCGCGAGGAGGCCGACCGCCTGGTGGCCCGTGCCGCCCGTGAGCGCGGCGAGGACCCGGAGGCCGCGGTCGCCGAGGTGACCGAGGTCGCGGAGGCCGCCGCCGCGGTGGCGGCCGAGCCGGTCCGCGAGGAGCGCCGCGACTTCGACCGCCGCGACGACCGCGGTGGCTACGAGCGTCGTGACAACGACCGTGGCGGCTTCCGCCGCGACAACGACCGCGGTGGCGACCGTGGCGGCTTCCGCCGCGACAACGACCGCCCGTCGTTCAACCGCGACCGTGACGGCGACCGTGGCGGCTTCCGCCGGGACAACGACCGCGGTGGCGACCGTGGTGGCTTCCGCCGTGACAATGACCGTCCGTCCGGTGGTTTCCGCCGTGACAACGACCGTCCGTCGGGTGGCTTCAACCGCGACCGTGACAACGACCGTGGTGGCTTCCGTCGCGACAACGACCGTCCGTCCGGTGGTTTCCGCCGTGACAACGACCGTCCGTCGGGTGGCTTCAACCGCGACCGTGACAACGACCGTGGTGGCTTCCGCCGTGACAACGACCGTCCGTCCGGTGGCTTCAACCGCGACCGTGACGGCGACCGTGGCGGCTTCCGTCGCGACAACGACCGTCCGTCCGGTGGCTTCCGCCGCGACAACGAGCGCCGTGACAACGACCGCCCGGCCGGCGGTGGCTTCCGCCGCGACGACCGCCCCTCCGGCGGCCACCGTGGCAGCGACCGTCCGTTCAACCGCGACCGTCGTGACGACCGCCCGTCCAGCGGCTTCCGCCGCGACGACCACCGCCCCTCCGCGGGCGGCGGCTTCCGCCGTGACGACCACCGCCCGTCCGGTGGTGGCTTCCGCCGCGACGAGAAGCCGCGCTGGAAGCGCAACGGCTGACCTTCCGTAAGGCCTTGAAAGGGCCCGCATCCGCACTTCGGTGCGAGTGCGGGCCCTTTCCCGTGCCGCGCCCGCGACGGACGAGCGCCCCGCACCCGAACCTCACGGCTCCCCGGCGCACCGCCCGGTGCGCCGGGGCCGATACCCGATCGGTTTCGGGGAGGTCTCCGGCTATGCTGCATGGGTGTGCTTGTCCATGGGCCGTTAGCTCAATTGGCAGAGCAGTGGACTTTTAATCCATTGGTTGTGGGTTCGAGTCCCACACGGCCTACGCGAGGCGGGCGAGGGGAGACCCTCTGACCTGCTACGGAGCGCCTCGCCCGGTTTCGACCGGGCGGGGCGCTTCGTCGTTCGAGGGCCCGTGCGTGAGCGATGCGTGAGCGGACGGGCTGGGCAGGAGGCGGATCACGGCGGGCTGAGGGGCAGATGACGGCCTCTCCGGCTACAGGCGAGAGCCGGCATCGGCCCACAGCGGCATGTCGAACTCCTCGTCGACCATGTCCTCCTCGTACCAGCCGGAGCCGGCCAGCCACGTCTCCAGCCACTCGGCCAGGCTGCCCGCGTCGACGAACCAGGCACCGGTGAGGTCCTGGTCGGTGATCGTGTTCGGATCGAAGACCAGGACCGGCCCGTCCTCGCTCAGGCAGTCGACGGCGGCGATCATGGCGCAGCCCCAGTCAAGGATCGGCACGACCCCCTTGGGCCAGGACCACCAGGTATCCGCGTCGGCCGGCGGTACGCGGTCGAGGTAGCCGTCGACCACGGTGTGTTCTTCGGCAGCCGTTGCTCGGGTGAGAGGGAAGAGCGTGTACTCAGGGCCGAAGCCCCCGTCCCCCGCCTGCCGGTAGAGGGCTGCAAGGAGGGGGTGCAAGGGGAACCCAAGGCGTTCCTCGGCTGCGGCGAGGGCGTCTGCGGTCACAGGGGGACGGTGCGGTCTGCTCGCCGCAGCTCTAATGGAGACGCGCTCCAGCAGATCGTCGTACTCGTTCATGCCGGGCATCTTCGCCGACACCTCTGACAGCCGTGGCCGGTGCGGCAGATCGCCGACTACTTGACGACCGTGACCACAACCACGAGGACGGCGCTGATCACCGACAGGGACGTAGCGAACGCTTTGCCGGATGCGGCGATGCACGCAGGGACCGGGCTACCGCCCCAGCGGGCGACGGCGAAGGCCGCGCCGGCTGCAAGCAGCGAGAGGACCACGGCCAGGGTGATCGACAGGACCAGCATCGCAGTGTGGGTGAGGCTCACGGATCCCCTCCGAGTCGGTTCAGCAGGTGACGATGCACTCGCGCACCGCCTTGAATCGACGATCCACCTCCCACCTGCGCCGATAAGCCGGTTGGATGTTGTTTCTGGGACAACGAGGGTTGTTCGAAGAACAACTCGCTGAGGAGAGACTGCGTGGGGACAGCGAAGCGGCCGGGGCGCCCGTGGACGGAGGCGCGCGGGGCGTGCAAGGAGATCAATGGCCTCGTCCGCGTATTGCGGGACTGGCTTGACGCGTCGAATGTGTCGGTGGCCAGACTGCACCGACTCCTGACGCCGGAGCACTTCGGTGGCGATGTACCGGCGTTGTGGCGCCTGCACAAGCAACTCAATGGCGTGGGGCTGACCTGGGAGCTGGCCGAGGCCGTCGCCGATGTGTGTTTCCCACACGAGAGCGGGCAGCAGGCCGCCGACCGATTGGAGCTGATCCGGCCGTTGTGGGTGGCGGCGAACACGACCCCGACTCCGGCCTCGACCGATTCCGCGTACGACCTTGTCGAGGCCCAGAAGGGAACGATCGCGGCACTGGAGGAGCTCAATCGGGTCCGCCAGGCGTTCGAGGTCAGCGAGCAGGCGCGGTTGCAGGCCCTGCAGGTGGCTACGGTCCTGTTTACCCTGCTCGGGCAGGCGCAGGCCCAGGTGGCTCAGCTCACACGACGGCTGGACGCGATGCGCTCCATCGCCGATCCCGAGCCGGCCGAGGTCCAGATGACGTCGGGCCGTCTGGTGCGAGCCCAGATACAGACGGATGACCTCCGCCTGCAACTGATCCGCGCCGAGGCTGAGCGGGACAGAGCGCAGCAAGTCGCCGATCTTGCAGCCCGTCAGATCATGTACTTGGAGGCGGAGCTGCGGGAACGTGGTTGCGACACGGAGGGCGGCGGACGGCTCACGGGGGGCGCGGATGTCCTGTTCGGTGCTTCGGTGGGTGCTGCGGAGGACGACGCCCTTGACCAGGTCGACGCGGTGCTCCGTAAAGCTCGCGACGTACTCGACCGCGAGCACGAGGTTGTTCAGGAGGCGGCCGAGGACATCGGATGGTGGGATGCCGAGGAGCAGCGAGTTGCTGGCAGAGTCATTCCTGGTCAGGCCATCGGCATGGAGGGTCCCGGCCCGGACGACGGGTTGTCTGGAACAACCCCTGACAACCCTCTGGCCAGCGAAGATGCATTGGCTGACGCCATTCCGCTTGCGGCGTTCCCGCTCAGCGACGTCCTGGAAGGAGCCCTCGATCAGATCGATCAAATCGGCTCGGCGGGTTTGACCGGTCTGCCGACTGGCTTCAGGGACCTCGACAGCCTGACGGACGGACTGCACCCGGGGCAGTTGATCGTTCTCGCCGGCGCCCCCTCAATGGGCAAGTCCACCCTCGCCCAGGACATCCTGCGGTCAGTCTCCATCAGCCAGGGGCTTCCGTCGGTCCTCTTCACGCTTGAGCAGGGCAGGAACGAGGTGGTGATGCGGCTGCTGTCAGCCGAATGCCGGGTCGCTCTGCATCACATGCGCTCCGGGAAGATGACCGACGATGACTGGACCCGGCTGGCGCGACGTATGCCGGATGTGAACGCCGCGCCCCTCTACATCCAGGACGGCGGCCTTTCATCCTTCACGGAACTGTGCTCGCACGCCCGTCGCCTGCGTGCCCGGAACGGTATCCGGCTCATTGTCGTGGACGCCCTGCACCTGCTCACCTACGACCCGCGGCCGATGGACTCGCGCTTCGAGGAGATCTCTGAGGTCGTGCGTCAGCTCAAGCTCCTGGCCATCGAGCTCGAAGTGCCGGTGATCGCTGTCTCCCAGCTCAACCGGGGACCCGAGACGCGCACCGACGTGAAGCCGACGCTCGCTGACCTGCATGCGTCCGGCACGCCCGAGAACAACGCAGACCTGGTTGTCCTTCTGCACCGGGAAGATGCTTATGAAAAGGAGTCCCCTCGTGCAGGAGAGGCCGATCTGATCATCGCCAAGCACCGCCAGGGTCCGACCGGTGTCATCACCGTGGCCTTCCAGGGGCACTACTCCCGGTTCGTCGACATGCGCTAGCTGGGCTTATTTCCTTTGGGATTTCAGATTCCGTGGCCAAGTCTCACGAATGATGGTCAACCGACGGCCACTCCCGAGAATTCGCAGGTCAAGGGCTTACCCTCGGTGGCTCTTCCGAGCATTTGACCACGGCTGTGAGAGTGGGCGGTTGGCCAAGCCGTGAACCAGCGAGACAACCACGAGGTGGCAGCGTCAGTGTCGGGCACGAGCGGCGAGACACACCCTGATTCGGTCTTCCGCTCGGGAGCCGCAACATCGACCGAGCTGGGAACGTTGAATCCAGGGGGAGGGGCGATCTGCGCGCCTCCCGGGACAGCCCCAGAGAGGTGATCGTGCACGATCAGTGGAACCCCGAGCTCCAGGCCCGTCTCAACCAGATGGCCAAGGAGCTGCTGCAGATCGGCGGGGACTGCGCGTCTCCTGTTGGCCTCATGCGGCGAGCACAGCCGTGACGCCAAGAAGGTCCTCCAGCTCGGCCACGGCCTCATCCTCGTCCCTGGCGTGGACGGCGGTGATCCCCAGCTCGGCGGCCGGCGGCAGGTTCACCTCGTGATCGTCCACGAACACGCAGCGCTCGGCGGGCAACCCGATGCGCTCCAGGGCCAGGCGGTAGATCGTCGGATCCGGCTTCGCCAGCCCCTCCAGCTCGGACACGACGTGCACGTCGAACAAGTCCCAGATGCCGACATGCTCGTACGGGTTGAACGGGTCGAGCCCGAAGCTGTTGGAAAGCAGCGCGAGCCGGTGACCGGCGGCCCGCGCTGCGCGTGCGAGCGCGATCATCCGGCGAGCCGGAGGCACATCGGCCCAAGCCCGCCCCATCAGGTTCTCCGGATTCACATGCTCTCCGAGCAGAGCGGCTGTCCCCCGGTTCCACTCGGCCTGCCCGATCTCCCCCACCTCCAGCGCCGCGTACAGACGCCGCCCTTCGGGGTGATCGTTGAGAGTGCTCCGCCAGGCCCCCGGCTCCAGCCCCTCGGACACGCACCAGGCACGGTGTGCGGCGATGGGACTGGCGGTGAGCACCCCGGCGAAGTCAAGGATCAGGCCGCGCTGCTCATGCCCGTGCGCCGTGGCAGTGCTGTGCGACATGCGGTTTCCGTCCTTACGCGATTGGTCTCATGGGGGACGCTATCGCGCGTCGGGACGCTGCAGGGGTGTTCTCTCTCGGACCAGGCGACCCGCGTAGCCGAGCAGGAAAGTACGAGATCAACTGAGGACAGGCAGAGCCCTTGCAGGCACGGTCACCTGCCTTCGCCGCGCGGGTCAGCCGCAGGCTGTAGGTGAATCAATGTGATCAGGTTCCAGCCCAGAGGGCACATTCTGATCACAGTCACCCCGCAAGCTGTCATGGTTCGTCAGCTCTTGTGAGCATGGTGTGCGTTTTTCGGAGTCTTAAGTTCCACCTGGTCAAGACCATTTGACGAGGAAGGACTTGAGGTAGATGAAAGCTCGGAGAGTCGCCCAGTTCGGGCGGCACCCGCTGCCTTCGAAGGGCCGCATCAGACGCATAGCCCTGGCTACAGCGCTGGTGATGACGTTCGGCCTGATGGAAGGCGTCGCTTCGGCAGAGCCCCCGGCAGCGGCAGCTACGGAGGAACCGCAGGTTCTCGGCCCGGCAGAGGCGGAGGACGCTGCATCGGCGTTGCTGATGGCGCGGTTGCAGAACCGGCGGATCGAGATCACCGGCGAGCGTACGGATTCCACGACGAGTTGGGCGAATCCGGATGGCACGACATCGGTGGACTCGTTCACCGGCCCGATCCGTGTACAGGACGAGCGCGGCACCTGGCAGCCGCTCGACACCACACTGGTGGACACGGGCGCAGGTGTACAGCCCAAGATGGCCGCCGCCAATGTGACGCTGTCTGACGGCGGTACGGGCGACACCCTGGCGCAGGTCGAGACTGACCAGCACGCGCTGGGTGTCGGCTGGGAGGGGACGCTCCCCAAGCCGGTGCTTGAGGGCTCCACGGCCACGTACCCGAACGCGGTCGAGCGCGGCGACCTGGTCGTCACCGCGCTCAAGGAGGGCTTCCAGCACAACGTCGTCCTGCGGGAGCGCCCGGACGGGCCGGTGGAGTACCGGCTGCCGGTGGACGCGACCGGGTTGACGCTGAAAGAGACCTCGGACAAGCGGCTGGTGTGGCAGGACTCCTCCGGTGAGGAGAAGGCCACCGCGCCGGCGCCGGTGATGTGGGACGCCACGAAGGACCAGGCGTCGGGCGAGCCGGAGAAGATCGCGCCGGTCGACGTCACGATCGAGGCCGGCGCGGGCGGCAAGGGCCAGGTGCTGGTGCTCAAGCCGAGCACCGAGTTCCTCGCCGACCCGGCGGTGACGTACCCGGTCACGATCGACCCGACCGACTCCCTGATGGGTCCGGTCACCGATACGTGGATCCAGTACGACGACTACCTGACCTCGCAGCGCGGCTCGACCGAGCTGAAGGTCGGTACGTACGACGGCGCGGAGAAGGCCCGCTCCTTCCTGAAGTTCAACGTGTCGAAGTACAGCGGCAAGCGCATCCTGGACGCCAAGCTGCGCATGTACTCGTACTACGCCTCGACGTGTAACACGGCGAACTCGGGCATCGAGCTCCGGCGGATCACCGCGGACTGGGATCCTTCGGCGATCACCTGGTCGAACCAGCCAGCCGCTACCTCGACGGGCGCGGTGACGGTCAAGGATGCCAAGGGCTACAGCTCCTCGTGCCCCTCGGGATACAGCACGTGGGACATCGATACGATCGCCCAGGCGTGGGCGGACGGGCAGCCGAACTACGGCGTGCGTCTGGCCGCGGTCAGCGAGTCGGACGTGCTCACGTGGCGCCGCTACTACTCGGCGAACCAGACCGACCCGGGCCACAACGCGACGTACGAGCCGTCTCTGACGGTCACGTATAACACGACTCCGGGTGTGCCGACACTGGTCAGCCCGGCCGAGGGTGCGTCCACGAACGACACTACGCCGGCGCTGTCGGCCAAGGCGGTCGACCCGGACGGCAACCCGGTCATGCTCGACATCGAGATCTGGGCCGAGAACGGAACCGCCTGGCTGCAGGCCGCAGCCTCCGCCTACGTGGCCTCGGGCAGCGTGGTGACCTGGTCGCCGCCGAACGGCCTGGCTCCGGGTAAGTACAAGTGGCGTTCACGCTCCTGGGACGGCGTCGAGCACAGCGCGTTCTCCGCATTCCGAACGCTGACGATCGACACCACCAAGCCGGGTGCGCCGTTCGTGACGTCCACCGACTATCCGCAGGACGGCGCCTGGCACGGCAGTGGCGGAACGCCGGGCCAGTTCACCTTCACCCCGGCCTCAGGCACCACGGACCTGGCCGCCTATATCTACTCGCTGGACGGTGCGGCAGCGACGACCGTGGCGGCGACCGGCTCCACCACGGTGACGGTGACCCCAGCCGCGGACGGCCACCGCTCGCTGAAGGTCCAGACGAAGGACAAGTCCGGCAACGTCTCAACAGCCGCTGTCTACGACTTCCTGGTCGGCAAGGGCGCCATGGCCCAGCCGATGGAGGGCGCGGTAAGCGCGAAGCGCGTGAAGATCGCCGTCGATGCGAAGCCTGAGTACACGCAGGTCACCTACCAGTGGCGACGTGGCCCGGGAGGAACGGTCTACAACGTCCCGCTGGCCAACCTGACCAAGCAGGACAACACCCCGATCACCACGATCAAGACGCCGCTGTCGCAGATCGGCGCGTATGCGAACTGGTCGGTCCTGGAGACCCTCGGTCAGGTCGGCGGTGTCGTCCAGGTCCGCGCCATGCTCTACACGGACAACGTCGCAGACCCCGCGTACATCAGTGAGTGGCGCGGCTTCACCGTAGACCCGAACGCGGATGGCGCCGCCTCTGACGAGATCGGCCCGGGTTCGGTCAACCTGCTCACGGGTGACTACTCGGTCAGCGTCACGGATGCCGATGAGTTCGGCCTGTCGTCTTCCCGTACCTCGTCGTCAAGGCGCACGGACCGTGGCTGGATGCCGCAGGGCGAGCGCCTGACCACCAACCAGCAGGACATCTCCACCGACACCACTGGTTTCTCGGCCACGACGGCGACGATCACTCGGGACACCACGCTCGGGCAGGACGGCTCGACCGACTCGCTCAAGACGGTCCCCACCACCAACGCCAATGGCGACGCCTTCGCCATGGTCGGCGGCGATCAGACCGCGCTGCGCCTGGGCATGAAGCCGGGCAAGACCTACCGGTTCTCCGCCTGGGCCTACGTCCCTGCGGCCACGGGCCTGTCCCCGCAGCACGCGCGGGGCCTGAGCCTGTACGCAGGGTTCAGCACCCCCGCCGGTTACGTTGAGCAGACGTCCCGGAAGGCGCCCTACACCGACGCATGGGCCGAGCTGACCCTCGACTTCACGGCCCCGAAGGACGCGTCCACAGCCTTCCTGCGGCTGTACAACGGCTTCCCCGCGAACTCGGGCAAGGCCGTGTACTTCGACCACCTCTCCCTGCGCGAGCTGGTCGCCCCCTTCGGCCCTGAGTGGGCTGGCGGCGCCGCAGGCGGCGTGACGGACAACGAGCTGCACTCGTTGACCTTCCCAGGCAAGGACGTCGCGGTCATCACTGGCTACGACGACTCCACCATCACGTTCGCCAAGGCGTCCGACGGCTCCTTCACCCCCGAGGCCGGCTCCGAGGGCACGGACCTGGCGGCGTCCGGCAGCGACTACGTCCTGACCGACGACGACGGCACGCTGACCCGCTTCAAGAAGCAGACCGGCTCCGAGATCTACACCGTCGACAGCGTCTCCGGTACGGACGCGGCGTCCACAAGCCGGTACGTGTACGACACGACCGACGGGCGCTCGCTTGTCACACGCGTCATCGGCGAGGTCGAACCGGGCGTCGACGACGCTGGACAGTGCACCGGCAGTATTCCGGCGCGGGGTTGTGAGGTCCTGGAGTACGTCTACGCAACATCCACCACCGCCACGCCCACCACGCCTGGTGACTTCACCGACCGCGTTAAGGCAGTGAAGATCTGGTCCTGGGACCCGGTCGCCGGAGCCGTCACCGCCGTGGACGTCGCCACTTACCGGTACGACTACCTCGGCCGCCTGACCGAGGCGTGGGATCCGCGAAAGGGCTCGGCCAGTGATACCGCGGTCTTCAAGACCGTCTACTCGTACGACAGCGCCAACCGCCTGACCAAGATCGATACTTCGGGCGAGCTGCCCTGGTACTTCGACTACGGCAAGGCTGCGACCGACCAGGACCCCGGTCGCCTGCTCCAGGTCCGCCGGCCCGCACTCGTGCCGGGCTCGAAGGATCAGGTGAATGGCGAGACCGCATCAAGGGTGGTCTACGAAGTGCCGCTGACGCGTGCTTCGGGCGGACCGTATGACCTCGACGGGCTCAGCGCGAGGGAATGGGGGCAGTCGGACGTACCGACGGACGCGACCGCTGTCTTCGATGTGGAGTCCGACCCGGGCGTGAACACGGCCACTGCCACGGCGCCCGGCCCGGACGGCTACCAGCAGGCCACCGTCCACTACCTGAATGCCAACGCGCAGGAGGTGAACACCGCCACCTGGTCCCCGACCGGTTTCGGTGACATCGATACCGCCGAGTTCGACCGCTTCGGCAACACCGTCCGCACCCTCGATGCCACCGGCCGCCTTCTGGCGCTTGGTCTCGGCGCGGACTTCGACGAGAAGGCGCTCGAACTCAACCTTCCCAACGACAAGGCGGCCCGTGCCGCGCTGCTGGACTCCCGCAGCGTCTACAGCCTCGACGGGCAGGACCTGCTTGAGGAGACCGGTCCGGTCTACCGGGCCCTGCTCGACGAGGCGGTACCGGAGCAGGCCAACCCGCCGATGCCCGCACTCGCAGCCGGCACCTCGGTGCTCGTCCGGTCTCACACAGTCCACAAGTACGACGAGGGCAAGCCCGACGGCGCGGCCTACCACCTGGAGACCACCACCCTCGACGGCGCCAAGATCGAGGGCTACACCAACGACGTCGAGGTCCGGGTCACCAAGACCGGGTACGACACCCCGATCGGCGGCACCTCCGGCTGGACCCTGCGCTCCGAGACTTCGGTCACGACGGACGCGGTGACCGGTGGGGAGAACCTCACCGCCACCATCAAGTACGACTCCGCCGGCCGCGCGGTCCAGTCCCGCAGGCCGGGCTCGAACGGGGCGGACACCGGCACGGTGAAGACCGTGTTCTACACGGCCGGAGCCAACCCGGACGACGCCGCCTGCGGCAACCGTCCCGAGTGGGCCGGCAACCCGTGCGTCACGCTCCCCGGTGGCCAGGTCACCGGCGCGGACACCACCCGCATGCCGGACACCATCCCGGTCAAGCGGATCATCCGCTACTCCCGTTTCGGCGAGATGGAGGAGGTCACCGAGACCAACGCGGGCAAGGCCCGTACGACGACCACCGTCTATGACACGGCCGACCGGATCGTCTCCACCCAGATCACCGGTGACCTTGGTCAGGACCTGCCCCAGGTCAGCACCGAGTACGACCCGGTCACCGGAAACGCCGTCAAGACCATGGCCGGCGGAAAGACCATCACCAGGGTCTTCGACGCACTGGACCGCCTGCTGTCCTACACGGACGCCGACGGCGGCACGACCACGACCGAGTTCGACACGTACGGCAAGCCGGTCAAGGTCAGCGACAACACCGGTACCACCACCTACACATACGACCGCAGGCAAGAACCGCGCGGCATGGTCACCTCGGTGACCGACTCCGTCGCCGGCACCTTCACCGCGAAGTACGGCCCGGACGGCCAGCTCACCGAGCAGACCTACCCCGGCGGCTACGTCCGCAAGGACACCTTCAACGCGACCGGCGCCGCCACCGGCCGCACGTACACCCGCGTCTCCGACAGCCAGATCGTCTACGGCCAGCACCTGGAGATGACCGCCCAGGGTGCCATCGCCGCCGACACCAACTCCACCGACAGCAAGGAGTACACCTACGACCGGCTCGGCCGCCTGACCAAGGCCGTCCAGACCACCACCGCCGGCTGCACCACCCGCGCCTACGGCTTCGACGAGGCCGGACGCAGCATCACCGGCCGTATGAACCGAACCTCCAAGACGCTCTACGCGCCCGCGGAGGACGGTTCCTGTACGTCGACCGGCGGCACGGTCACCACCAGCTCCTACGACAGCGCCGACCGGCTGCTGACCGCCGGCTACACGTACGACGCCTTCGGCCGCACCACCGCCACCGGCACCGGCTCGGTCAACACCTACTGGGACAACGACCTCGTCGCCTCCCAGACCGTGGGCGACACACGCCAGTCCTGGAACCTCGATCCGGCCCAGCGCTTCGCAGCCTTCACCACCGAGGTAAAGCAGGCAGACGGCACCTGGGCTAATTCCACCAGCAAGCTCAACCATTACGGAGACGATTCCGACGAGCCTCGCTGGATCGTCGAGGACACCACCCAGCGCACCCTCACCCGCAACGTCTCCGGCCCGGACGGCGACCTGACCGCTACCACGTCCGCCACCGGCGATGTGGAGCTGCAGCTCGCCAACCTTCATGATGACGTCGCAGTCACCCTTGATACGACAACGACAACGCCGAAGGTACTCACCTTCGACGAATTCGGTGTCCCCTCAGAGGGGCAGGGCACGCAGCGTTACGGCTGGCTTGGCGCCAAGCAGCGCTCGTCCGAGGCGCTCGACAACGTCATCCTTATGGGCGCCCGCCTCTACAGCCCCGAACTCGGCCGCTTCCTGCAGGTCGACCCACAGCCCGGAGGCAACGCCAACCCGTACGACTACTGCGCGGGCGACCCGGTCAACTGCACTGACCTCGACGGCAACTGGGGCTTCAGCTTCAAGAAGATGTTCAAGCGCATCGCCCGCGTCGCGGAGGTCGCTTCCTACATCCCCGGCCCCATCGGCAACATCGCCTCCGCCGTCGGAGCCATCTCCTACGCCGCCACCGGCAATTGGCGCAAGGCGGCAGAGATGAGCATCGGCGTAGCCTTTGGATCCGCCGGCCGTCTCGCCGTCAAGGGATTCAAGGCGGCGAGAGCACTGCGCAAGGCAGGGCGCGTCAAGCGGTATTACTCGCGAGCCAAGCGCTTCTTCCGACGTTCACGATGCAACTCCTTCACGCCGGACACGGCCGTACTGATGGCTGATGGAACGTACCTGCCGATCGCCGCCCTACAGATTGGGGATTACGTCGAGGCGACGGACCCTCTTACGGGGGAGGCATCGGCCGAGCCCGTGCTCGACGTGATCACTGGATTCGGCCTGAAGCGGATCATTGAGATCGACACTGACCTCAATGCGTCAACACCGCCGCTCCAGACCACAGCTGAGCACCCCTTCTGGGTCGAGGGTAGAGGCTGGACCAAGGCAGTCGATATCAAGAAGGGAGATCGGCTCAAGTCGCCATCCGGAGATCTGGCGCCGGTTACGGAGGTGCGCAACCTCGGCGAAATCGCGGACCAACTGGTCTTCAACCTTACGGTTGGCGATCTGCACACCTTCACCGTGGAGGTGGGGGGCGTTGGTGCCCTGGTCCACAACGCCAACGGTGAATGCAGGATTCCCAAGCGGCTGCGAAACGGCGATGGAATCTTCATGCCGGGCAAGTATGCCCGTATGGGAATCCTTGCTCCGAGCAGCGCGCAGCGCTTCCGAGTGGCAACACGCCGGGCTGTCAATGCAATCGGAAACCGATTCGGATGTCATCGCTGCGGAACGAAGTCGCCTGGCGCCAGGAACTGGATCCCTGACCATTGGCCAGCGAACGCAGTTCTCAATAAGCTTGGGCTCCTGAACAGGCGACGCCAGCTGCTCCTCCCCCACTGCCTCGCGTGCTCCAACATCCAGAGGAACGCGATGAGTGCACATGCAAGGAGGCGCACCTAGCGCCACCGCGTGATGAGCGATAAACTGCCCCGACATTTTGTCGGGGCAGTTTATCATAGAGGTGGATCATGTTCATCCGAATTACCGCAGACGGCGAGGTCAACGGAGACGGGCTTTCCGAATCGATCGCATCTCTCCTCGGCGTCTTCGATTCCGTGCCCCAGTTCATCGCCAATGATGAGTGGCAGATCGAGATCATGGAGAACGACGAAGAGGACGACGACCTTCCTCAGGGTTGGTTCGTCGACTGCTCCCCGACCGAAGAGGTGCCCTGGGGTGCTGTGTCCAAGGTCGCTGAGGGTGTAACGAAGCTCCTAGTCGAGCACGGCGGATCGAACCCGAACGCGCAGCTGATCGAAGACGAGGGCCAGGTTTAAAGCTTCACGCGCGCCTCAAGACCGCTGAATCCTTGGGTATGACCTCGGACCCTGGCTGGAGAAGTAGATTGCCGTGAGGCGAGATGTGTCGCCCTGGGGTGGCACATCTCGCCTATAGTCAACGATCAGTCGGTTTGACACACAAAACATCTGCGTCTTGACCAGGGAGGGGACTGGGCGCATCCGCTCCGGTTGCGCCTCAGCTGCTGTCGGCCCCCCGAGCGGCCCCTTGCCAGTCGGGGGTGGTACACGGCGGTCAACAGGCGGTACACCCAGGACCAGCATCACTACGCTCGCGGCACCCATTTCCGCACGTCAGGTAACACTCCCGCACGGAAGTGTGGGGTGATTCCGAAGCTCAAAGCTCTTCGTCGTGCAGATACAACTCGGCATCGTCGAGCCGGATCAACCAACTGTGCGTCGACGTGCGGTCCACTGTGACGCCTTCGATGCCAGCGATGGGGTGGGTGAGAGCTGCGGTGAGGTCGGCAGGGAAGGGGTAGCCCCGCCATTCGAGGTCCCATCGTCCCTCGTGTCCCCACAGGCGGCTCGTGGGTGCCCAGCGGGCTCGTTCGGTGGTCCGGTCGAGCGGATCGATGAACCAGCCCCCCAGGTCGAAGGAGCCGGCCGGATCCCGCAGGGACATGCGCACCCAGATGCCGGCCAGGAGCCGTTTCATGGACGGGCTGATCTCGGGTACGGCGGCGAGCTTGTTGTACTCGTCAGCAGTGAGCGGCTCCTCCACGCTAAGCCGTCGACGCAGATTCGGCAGGCGTCGAGCGTGGCCCCGACCTGCGGAAAGGGTGCCTCGCTCGGAGACGTACATCTGAGCACCGCTGGACAGGTGTCGCAGGCGCCACAGGTGGTAGCCCAGGCGCTCCTCGACCCGCATCCCAGGGATGTGCGGGTCGGTCGAGCTGCCGACGAGGCGGAGGGCGACGTTGTCGCAGGCGTTGACGATCAGTACGAGGTGATCGAATCGGGGGGAGATGACCGGGCCGTACGCGCCGATCTGACCAACCCTCCAGCGCAGTCGAGGCGCGGTCAGTGTTCCGTGGTTGAAGCAGGCCAGGGCCAGCAGTGCGCGCAGTTCGGTCTGCTCTGGAGTGCAGTTGTCCAGCCCCAGCCCGCCGGAGCGATCGATTCCCGGGAGGGCGGTAGCAGGGACTTCTCTCGTGAAACCGGCGCGGATGAGGGCGGCAGCTTTGGCCGTGGTGTGTGGCATGGCGCGATGTCCTTTGCCGCTGCCGGGTCAGCAGGGGTTCGCGTCCGTGTTCGCACATCGAGAGGCATATCGGGGGAGTCGCGGAGCGGGCGCGCCGCACCCTGGACGAGCCAGGAACCCCGGGCGACCCGCTGCGTCCTCCGGGCCTCCGCGGACCGGTTGCAGCCGACAGTACCGGCGTGATCGGTGAAATGGCCGGGCTCCACACGCTGGATTCATCCGATGGGGTGCCTCGTGGGATCGATGTCGACGGTGGGTCGCAGCGCCGTCTGTGCGTGAGCGATGCGTGAGCGGATGTTCCGGCACAGCCCGGTTCCGCCTGGATTGCGCGGCACCGTTCGGCCTGTTCGCCTGGGCTGTCCGGGACGGAGCAACACCGTCCGGCATCGCCCACCCGCCCCCGGCCAGGACTTTAAATCCATTGGTTGTGGGTTCGAGTCCCACACGGCCTACCGAACGTAGGGGAGGGGAAACCCTCTGGCCTGCTGTGGAGCGCCCCGACCGGTTTCGGCTGGTCGGGGCGCTTCGTCGTCACGGGGTCGTGGGGACGGAGGCCCACCAGGTCGAGGGGGCCGCGACGGTGTAGCCCAGGGACTCGTACAGCGGCCTGCCCAGCTTCGAGGCGGTGAGCGTGACCGGCAGGTCCGCCAGGGGGGCGAGGGATCCGAGCATGACGGCCCGGCCGACGCCGCGCGAGCGGAAGTCCGGTGACGTGCCGACCCAGTAGTGGCTGCCGATGCCGTCGTCCACGACGCTGACGCAGGCCCCCGCGGGCACGCCCTCGTGCAGGGCGAGGAACACGTCCACGCCCGGCTGCCCGAGCAGCGCCGTCGGGAAGAGCTCGCCGGGGCGGTAGGGCTCGAATCCGGTCAGCTCGAAGCCCGCGATCACGATCCGCTCGGCCGCCTGGAGCTCCTCCGGCTCCCGCACCCGGACCACGTCCAGCGCCGGTTCGGCGACGGGGCCGGGCGGGCGCAGCATCACCGGCATCTGCCAGTGGCGCATGCCCAGGTGGCTCAGGTCGGTCGCGCCGAACGGGTCCTCGGCGTTCACCGGGCCCTTGGCCCCGCGCACCAGCTCGCCCAGCTCGGCCAGTTCGCCCGGGTCGAGGTCGGGCTCCTGGACCAGGATCCGCAGGCCGGCCCGCTCGTCGCCGTCGACCGCCACGAATCCGCGGCGCCGGGTGACCTCGTGCCCCCGGCTCCGGCCGGTCGCGGTCCAGAGGGCGGCGGAGTTGCGGGCCTGACGCAGCGGCGCCTCGGCCAGGGACACGGGCGTCGGCGAGGGCGTGGGTGCGGGTGTGGCTGCGGGCAGGTCCGGCGAAGTGGATCTTGTTGTCATTTCGCCTACGGTAGTGGGCAGTTGGCCCGCCCGGCAGGACAATTCCCTGCCCGTCGGCTGGGCCACCTGACGCCCCGACCGGCTTCCGCCGGGCGGGGCGTCCCGTCGTGACGGGCGGTCAGCCGGTCACGCCCAGGGTGGCCAGGCGCTCCGGGTCCGCCACGATGTCGATGCCGACGATGCGGTCCGCGACGATCGTGAAGGCCATCAGGCCGACCGGCCGCCCGTCGGCGAGCGAGACCAGGCCGGCCGCGCCGTTGACCACGACCGGGCGCGCCGCGTGCCGGAACTTGGCGAAGGCGAGCGCCTGGCTCGTGACCGCCTCGGCGCCGCGGACCAGCTTGGAGGCGGCCCTCAGCAGCGTCCCGCCGTCGGCGCGGAGGACCACGTCCGGGTCGAGGACCGTCAGCAGGCCCTGGAAGTCGCCCGCCCGGGACGCGGCCAGGAACGCGTCCACGACCTTCCGCTGGCGGGCCAGGTCGGGCGCGGGGGCCGGGGCGGCGCCCTGGACGCGGCGGCGGGCGCGGCTGGCGAGCTGGCGGGTGGCGGCGGGGCTGCGGTCGACGATGGGCGCGATCTCGTCGAAGGAGACCGCGAACAGGTCGTGCAGCACGAACGCGAGGCGCTCGGCCGGGGCCAGCGTCTCCAGGACGACGAGCAGGGCGATCCCGACCGAGTCGGCGCGCAGCGCCTCCCGCTCGGGGTCGGCGACGCCCTCCTCCCGGACCACGGGGTCGGGCACGTGGTACTCCAGCGGGTCCTCGCGGCGGGCGGTGCGGGAGCGCAGCATGTCGAGGCAGACCCGGCCGACGACGGTGGTCAGCCAGCCGCTGAGGTTCCGCACCTCGCTGACATCGGAGCGGTTCAGCTTGAACCATGCCTCCTGGACGGCGTCCTCCGCCTCGCTGAGCGAGCCGAGCATCCGGTAGGCTACCGCCCGCAGATGGCCGCGGTCCGCGTCGAAGCGTGCGGCCAGGAGGTCCTTGTCCATCGGTGCTTGTTCCCCTTCGCGTCCGGTCACAGGGTCGTACGACCGTGAGTACGGCCGTAAGCGAGTACGACCGTAAGGCTGTACGGGTATGACGGATGGGGTTCCGGGGATGTGACAGGTGCCGGTGTGCCGGTCCGCTGGGGGCTTCGGATCCCGGTACGTGAGATCCCCGCCCGCTCGCCGCGAACGGCCGGGATTCCCCGGGCGAAGCCCGTGTGCGCCGTGGATCGGCCCTTCAGGGTGCTGATCATCCTTCATAGATTTATGGCCATGACGACGACATCGACGCAGGTCAGCCCCGTGAACTCGGTCCTCCGCACCCCGCCGGCCGCCCCCGCCGCGGCGGTCGCCTACTTCTCCGCCAGCCTCGCCTTCCACGCCGACGTCTCCGATGTGGCCTCCGCCCTCGCCGACGCCCGGGCCACCGGCGGCGACCCCGGGTTCGTCGTGCTCGACTCCCGCTCCACCGCCTCCTGGGACCAGGGGCGCGTGCCGGGCGCGGTCCACCTGCCGACCGCCCTCATCGCCGAGCAGGCCGAGCAGCTCCTCGACAAGGACGTCCCGGTCGTCACGTACTGCTGGGGCCCCGGCTGCAACGGCGCCACGCGCGCCGCGCTCGCCCTCGCGCAGCTGGGCTTCCAGGTGAAGGAGATGCTGGGCGGCTTCGAGTACTGGGTGCGCGAGGGCTTCGGCTTCGAGACCTGGGAGGGCGCCGAGCGGAAGGCCGCCGACCCGCTCACCGCGCCGGTCGACTCGGACGACTGCGGCTGCTGAGGGAGGCCCGGCGGAGACCCCGGCGGCGGCCTCGTGGCGGCCCGGCGGCAACGGATTAGGTGACCTGGGCTTTCATGCCGTAGAGTCGTGTTTACCGACGCGGGGTGGAGCAGCTCGGTAGCTCGCTGGGCTCATAACCCAGAGGTCGCAGGTTCAAATCCTGTCCCCGCTACTCAGTAGCCCGAAGGCCCGGATCCGATCATGGATCCGGGCCTTCGGCGTTTCCGTGCGCTGGAATCCGTAGCCGCGGGCAACCGGGAAGGCAATACGCCCGCAAGTAAACGCTGGCCAAAACCGGGCCCGCCTTTTTGCGCGCCGCGCGTGCGCCACGTAGCCTTCCGCGCACGATGAGTGACCAGAACGTGACGGAACTGCGGCAGGCGGGGCGGCGGGCGCCCGCCGTCCTGCTGCTGTTCGCGCTCGTCGCACTGATCGCGGGCGTCTGCCACGGCGCGCACGGGCACTCGCTGGCGGCACCCGAGGCGGTGACGGCCGGTGCGGCGATGCCCCACAGCCCCGTGGCCCCCGGCGCGGTGACGTCCCCCGGCGCGGTGACGTCCGGCGCGGTGGCCCCCGGCTCCGGTGTCACGGACTCCGGCGCCGCCGTGGTCTCCGGTGCCGCCGCCTTCTCCGCCCCCGGGTTCCCGCACGGCTGCGAGCGGCCCGGGGAGGGGTGGTCCTTCGACGCGCACCTGCCCGCGCAGTCCGCCGGCGCGCAGGTCCCGGCGCCGGACGCCGGGGGTGCCGTCCTCGCGTACGACGCGGTGTTCCCCGAGGCCCCGCACACGCGCTGCGTCCGTGGCCGGGCCGGGCCCGGGCCCGAGCCGGGCCGGCTGCTGATCGCCCTCGGGGTGGACCGGAACTGAGCCGGGTCGCGCACCTTCGCGACCTCGTTCCTTCCGCACGCCCCGGACACCGGGGCTGCCCCACCCCAAGGACACCCCCCATGAGCAATCCCGCCAACCTGCTCTCCGTGGCTCGGCAGACCGTCGGCAACACCCCCGTCCTGTGGATGGACGACGGGTACTGGGCCAAGCTGGAGGGCTTCAACTTCGGCGGCATCAAGGACCGCGCCGCCCTCCACATGGTCGAGCAGGCCCGCCGCCGCGGGGAGCTGCGGCCGGGCGCCCCCATCGTCGAGTCCACCTCCGGGACCCTCGGGCTCGGGCTCGCGCTCGCCGGGATCCTGCACGGGCACCCCGTCCACGTCGTCACCGACCCCGGCCTCGAACCGATCGTCGAGCGGATGCTCACCGCCCACGGCGCCCACGTGCACGTGGTGCCCGAGCCCAGCCCGGACGGCGGCTGGCAGCAGGCCCGGATGGACCGGGTCGCCGAACTGCTGATCGCCCTCGACGGGGCCTGGTGGCCCAACCAGTACGGGAACCCCGACAACCCGCAGGCGTACGGCGGGCTCGCCGCCGAGCTCGGCGAGCAGCTGGACCGGGTCGACGTGCTGGTCTGCGCGGTCGGCACCGGCGGCCACTCGTCCGGCATCTCCCGCGCGCTGCGCGCCACCACCAGCCCCGCCCTCGAACTCGTCGGGGTGGATTCCGTGAACTCCACGGTCTTCGGCCTCCCGGCCGGCGAGCGCCTGATGCGCGGGCTCGGCTCCTCCATCCACCCGGGCAACGTCGACCACGCCGCCTTCGACGAGATCCACTGGGTGGCCCCCGCCGAGGCGGTGCGGGCCGCCCGGCGGCTCGCGTCCCGGCAGTTCGCCACCGGCGGCTGGAGCGTGGGCGCGGTCGCGCTGGTCGCGGGCTGGCTGGCCCGTACCCGGCCGCGCGGCACCCGGATCGCGGCGGTCTTCCCCGACGGGCCGCAGCGCTACTTCGACACCGTCTTCAACGACGAGTTCTGCGCGAAGCACGGGCTGCTCGACGGTCCCGTACGGGAGGACCCGGCCGGGTACGCGGAGGGCGAGCCGGTCCACGGCTGGACCCGCCGGGTGCTGGACCGGGCGGAGCGGGTCCGTTGAGCACGACGACCGCGCCCTCCCCGGGAGGGATCTGGAAGCAGAGCCGCACCTTCGACCCGGCCGTGCGGCTGCTCTTCCTGAACCAGCTCACCATCAACCTCGGCTTCTACATGCTGATGCCGTACCTGGCCGCCCACCTGGCCGACGGCCTCGGCATGGCGGCCTGGGCGGTCGGCCTCGTCCTCGGCGCGCGGAACCTGTCCCAGCAGGGCATGTTCCTCGTCGGCGGCGCGCTCGCCGACCGGCTCGGCTACAAGCCGCTGATCGTCGCCGGGTGCGCGCTGCGGACGGCCGGCTTCGGGGCGCTCGCCTTCGCGCAGTCGCTGCCGATGCTGATCGGCGCCTCCCTGGCGACGGGCCTGGCGGGGGCGCTGTTCAACCCGGCGGTGCGGGCCTATCTGGCGGCGGAGGCGGGGGAGCGGCGCGTGGAGGCATTCGCGCTGTTCAACACGTACTACCAGGCGGGCATCCTGCTCGGGCCGCTCGTCGGGGTGGCGCTGACCGGGGTGTCGTTCCGGCTGACGTGCGTGGTGGCGGCGGTGCTGTTCGCCGGGCTCACCCTCGTACAGCTGCGGCACCTGCCCGTGCGGAAGGAGCGGCCGGCGGCGGACGGGCGGGAGCGGGGGCAGTTCGGGACGGTGCTCGCCAACCGGGTGTTCTGGCTGTTCTCGCTGGCGATGACCGGCTCGTACGTGCTGTCCTTCCAGGTCTATCTGGCGCTGCCGCTCGCCGCGGACAGCACGGCGGTGACGACGGCGCTGTTCGTGGTGTCGGCGGTGGTGGCGCTCGTCGGGCAGCTGCGGATCACCGCCTGGTGCAAGCGGCGGCTCAGCCGGGAGCGGTGTCTGGTGCTCGGGCTCGGGCTGATGGGCGTGGCGTTCCTGCCGCCGGCGCTGCTGGGCGGCGGCCGTTCGCTGCCGGGGCTGCTGCTGTGCGCGGCGCTCCTGGCGACGGCGAACGCGGTGCTCTACCCGTACGAGATGGACACCGTCGTCGCGCTCGCCGAGAACCGCTGGGTCGCCACCCACTACGGGCTCTACAACACCGTCTGCGGGATCGGCATCACCCTGGGGAACCTGGGCACGGGCGCCCTGCTCGACCTCACCGGCTGGTCGGCGGTGCCCTGGCTGACGCTGTGCGCGGTCGGGCTCGGCTGCGCGGCGGCCATGGCGGCGCTGTCCCGGGGCGGGCGGCTCGCCGTCCGGCCGGCCGTACGCCAGTCGGCCGCGCGGGAGTCGCCGACGGGCACCGGCTGACCGCACCCTGGGGAGGGCGCGGGTCCTCCCGTCGCCCTCGGGTCGGGCCCAGGTCCAGGCGGGAGAGCAGAGGTGGCGCGAGCAGCGGTGCGGCACGGGGCCCCCGGCAGGCCCGGTGACGGAGAGGGCGACGAGGGCCGGCTCCCGTTCCCGGTCGCCCGTCGCTTCATCCGTGCCCTTCCCCCGCTGATCGTCGTGGGCGGTGTCTGCTTCGACCTGGCGACACCGCCCGAGTACACCGCGGCGCCGCTGTTCTCGGCGGCGCCGCTGATCGCCGCCCCCTTCTTCTCCACGCTGACGACCTTCCTGACGGGCACCGCCGTCGTCCTCGCCACCATCGGCCTGCACATCCACAACGGCACGGCCCGCCATGTCGCCTCGCTCACCGAGACGCTGACCATCCTCACCGTCGCGGCGCTCGCCATGCTGATCAACCGGGTGGTGCGGCGCAGCGGCGAGCGGCTCGCGTCGGCGCGGGTGATCGCGGCGACGGTGCAGAAGGCGGTGCTGCCGACGCCCGCCGAGCGGATCGGCGGGCTGCGGATCGCGGCCCGGTACGAGGCGGCGCAGGCCGACGCGTTCATCGGCGGCGACCTGTTCGCCGTCCAGGACACGCCCTACGGCGTACGGCTGATCGTCGGCGACGTGCGGGGCAAGGGGCTCGACGCGGTGGAGGCCGTGGCCGTGGTCATCGGCGCCTTCCGGGAGGCGGCCGAGCTGGAGCCCACGCTGGAGGGCGTGGCACAGCGGCTGGAAGGGGCGCTGGACCGCGAGGGCACGCGGCGGGACGGGCTCGACGCCTTCGAGGGGTTCACGACGGCGGTCCTCGCGGAGATCCCGCGCGCCGAGGGTGGTGGCGGCGGTGGCGGCGGTGTCGTGCGGGTCGTGAACCGGGGGCACCCGGAGCCGCTGCTGCTGTACGGGGACGGCGGGGTCGGTCGGCTCCAGCCGACCGAGCCCGCGCTGCCGCTGGGGATGGGAGAGCTGGCGATGTGGCCCGACCGGGCCGACGAGAGGCCGTACCCGGTGGGCGCGACGCTGCTGCTCTACACGGACGGTCTCTCGGAGGCGCGGGACGCGCGCGGGGTCTTCTACGATCCGGCGGAGCGGCTCGCGGGGCGGCTCTTCCCCGGCCCGGAGGAACTCCTGGACGCGCTGGTGGCGGATGTGCGCCGGCACACCGGCGGGGGTTCGAACGACGACATGGCGCTGCTCGCGGTGAGCCGCCCGGCGGCGGGACAGCCGGAACGGCGCCGGACCATGCCGGTGGTGCCGCCGGAGGAGGCCCCGGAGACGTCGGCGGGGGCGCCGTCCGAAGGGGGGCGGGGGGCGCCTCGGGACGGGTCGCGGGAGGTGCCTCGGGACGGGTCGCGGGAAGGGCCTCCGGACGGGCCTCGGAACGGTGGTGACGGGACGTAGTCGAGGGGTGTCGCTCCGATAACAATTGATGCAACGTCAGATTCCCGCTGTGACGCGGATCCTGTCTGACCGGGGGTCAACTCGGGCCATTCCCTCTCAATTCAGCTAATGATCAAGGGGAACGGCTTGGAATCGGGAGGCCGTGTCTATTAACGTTCGATAACGCAGCGCGGTCGTCACAGCCGTCGCAAGAGACGGCACCGTGCGCGTGCGCCGAATCCCGCAAGGGAACCGGGGAACCACCACTTGGGGTGAATCGGGCCACGCCGCACCCGTGCGGCACACCCGTAGGAGACCTTCCTGCTCCGAACCCGTCAGCTAACCCGGTAGGCGAGAAGGAAGGAAAGGAGAGCGCCTCCGTGGCGTCCGACACCCCTGCTCCCGAAGCCCCCTTCGACTCTTTCGGCGCCCATGGCGCCGCGGGCGCGGGCGGGGAGGAATGGAACCCCACCGAGGACTCGCTGCGGGCCCAGAACCGCTCCGGCGGCCGGCACCGGGTCGTCAAGCAGCGCTCCAACTTCGCCCGCTCCTCCACCGTCCTCGGTGTCGGCGTCATCGCCGCCGTCGGCGCGGGCGGCCTGGCCACCGCGCAGGAGAAGCCCCCGGTCGCCATCTCCCTGCCGGACCTCGACCTGCCCGACGCCTCCGCGCTCCCCGGCATCGGCGACCTGATCGGCGGCAAGGACAAGGGCTCCGGCGACAGCGCGCAGGTCGCGAACAACGCGCAGCCGCTCACCGCCCTCACCTACACCGCGCCCGAGGACAGCACCTCCGCCGACGCGCCCGCGGGGTCCAAGCAGCAGGCCGCCGACGCCGGCGAGGCGCTGCGCGCCCGCATCCTCCAGCAGGCCGAGCAGCAGCAGGCCGCCGCCGACACCGCCGAGAAGGAGGCGGCGCAGAAGGCCGCCGCCGAGAAGGCGGCGAAGGAGGCCGAGGCGAAGGCCGAGGCGGCGGAGAAGGCGGCGGCCGAGGCGAAGAAGAAGGCCGAGGCGGAAGCCGCGGCGAAGGCCGAGGCCGAGCGCCTGGCCAAGCTGGCCGCCAGCTACTCGCTGCCCACCTCCTCGTACACGCTGACCTCCACCTACGGCGAGGCCGGCTCGATGTGGTCCTCCGGCTACCACACCGGCCTGGACTTCGCCGCGCCCACCGGCACCCCGGTCAAGGCCGTCCACAGCGGCACCGTGAAGTCGGCCGGCTGGTCCGGCTCGTACGGCTACCGGATCGTCCTCGAACTCGAGGACGGCACCGAGGTCTGGTACTGCCACCTGTCCTCGATGACGGTCGGCGCGGGCCAGTCCGTCGGCACCGCCGACACCATCGGCCGGGTCGGCGCCACCGGCAACGTCACCGGCCCCCACCTCCACCTGGAGGTCCACACCCCGTCCGGCGGCGGCATCGACCCGGCGAGCTGGCTGCGGTCGAAGGGCCTCAGCCTCTGACGTCCGCCGGGGCCCGCGCCCGGACATCCGTCCGGACGTCCTTCGCCGAAGCGGAATAGGCCCGGCCGTGCGGGGGGTTGATCAACCCATGACTTCTCTCCGCAAGCTGGGCTCCTCCGACCTGCACGTCTTCCCGCTCGCCCTCGGCGGCAACGTCTTCGGCTGGAGCGCCGACGAGGCGCAGTCCTTCGCCGTCCTCGACGCGTACACCGCCGCGGGCGGCAACTTCGTCGACACCGCCGACGTCTACTCCGCGTGGGCCGAGGGCCACGAGGGCGGTGAGTCCGAGACCGTCATCGGCCGCTGGCTCGCCTCCCGCGGCAAGCGCGCCGACGTCCTCGTGGCGACCAAGGCCGGTGCCCACCCCCGCTTCAAGGGGCTCGGCGCGGCCACCATCAAGGGCGCCGTCGAGGAGTCGCTGCGCCGCCTCGGCACGGACTACATCGACCTCTTCTACACGCACTTCGACGACGAGTCGGTGCCGGTCGAGGAGATCGTCACCGCGCTCGACCAGCTGGTGAAGGACGGCAAGGTCCGGGCCGTCGCCGCCTCCAACATCTCCCCGGAGCGGCTGCGCGCCTCGCTCGACTTCGCCGAGGCCGAGGGGCTCGCCCGCTACGTCGCCCTCCAGCCGCACTACAACCTGGTCTCCCGCGAGACCTACGAGGGCGCCCTCCTGGAGACCGCCGAGCGGGCCGGCCTCGCCGCCGTGCCGTACTTCGGGCTCGCCTCGGGCTTCCTCACCGGCAAGTACCGCCCCGGCACCACCGTGGCCAGCGTCCGCGCCGAGGGAGCGGCCAAGCACCTGGAGACCGAGCGGGGCCAGAAGGTGCTCGCCGCGCTCGACGCGGTCGCCGAGGCGCACGACGCCGAGCCGGCCACCGTCGCCCTGGCCTGGCTGGCCTCCCGCCCCACCGTCGTCGCTCCGATCGCCTCGGCCCGCACGGTCGAGCAGCTGCCCGCCCTCGTCGCCGTCGCCGACCTGGAGCTGACGCCCGCGGAGCTCGCGGTGCTGGACGAGGCATCGGCGGTCTGACCCGACCGCCCCGCCGCCCGCGCCGGCCGCCGCCGTACTAGCTGCGGTACGGGTTGTAGCCGCCGTAGTCCAGGTACTGCGGCGGCGCCCAGACCCGGCCCGTGGCCCGTGCGGCGTAGGTGAGCGCGGGCGAGGCCACCTGCCTGCGCTGCCACAGGTGGTGCAGCAGCTCCTGCTCGCGGGCCGCGAAGTCCGGGGCCGCCTGGCCGCGTCCGGCCCGGTGGCGCAGGAAGGCCAGCGTGGTGGCGAAGGACTCGTACTCGCCGACCGCCTGCGCGGCCGCCTTCCCGTACGTACGGGCGGCGAAGCCGCGGGCCAGCGCGCGGGCCCGCATCGAGGAGAGCGCGAGCGGTTCGTCGTGCGCGAGCCACCCGGCCGTCGCGTAGGCCGGGAGCTCGCCGGATATCGTGCGCAGCTCCTTCTGCCGGCTCCATATCGCGAGCCAGGTCAGCAGGGCGAAGACCGGGACCATGAACATCCCGTACACGGCGAGGAACGCCAGCGGGTGGAAGGTCGCCGAACCGTTCCACAGGGCGTGCATGCCCATGCCGAGCAGCAGGCCGGTGAGCGGGAACAGCACCAGCCGGGTGCGGCGGAAGCGGGCGCCGGCCGCGAGGGCGGCGGCGAAGCCGAAGCCGAGGCCGGTGAGCGAGGTGAACAGCGGGTGGGCGAACGGCGACATGATGATCCGGACGAGGAAGGTCCCGAAGGTCATGGAGCCGAGCCCGGTGGAGCCGATCTCCTGGTCCTCGCCGAAGGCGTTGCCCAGGTAGAGGATGTTCTCGGTGAACGCGAAGCCGGTGGCCGTGAACCCGGCGTAGACGAGGCCGTCGACCGGGCCCGTGAAGTCCCGGCGGCGGAAGAGGAAGAGCAGCAGAACGGCCGCGCCCTTGGCGGTCTCCTCCACGACCGGGGCGACCGCGGTCGCGCCGAGGGTGTCGGCGGAGCCGGGGTCGGCGGTGGCGCTGCTGATCCACTCCACCGCGAAGGAGTTGGCCAGGATCGCGACCAGCGTGGAGGCGAACGCGCCCCAGGCGAGGGCGAACAGCAGGTTCTTCCAGGGGGCCGGTTCGACCCGGTCGAGCCAGCGGAACGCGGCCATCAGCAGCGGTACGGGCAGGACCGCGAGGCCGAGGCCGACGAGGAAGCCCTCGGTGCCGGTCTCCTCCCGGACCAGGGCCAGGATCGCCAGGGCGCACAGCGCGAGCAGGGTGATCAGCGTGACGGCCCGCAGCACCTTGCTGCGCCAGAAGGCGCGGCGCGGCTTGTACCGCCACTTGGCACGCTCCGGGACCGCCGCGAAGTCCGGCTGGTCGGTCTCCAGGGCGGGCACGGGTGCGGGCGCGGGGATGACCGCCGTGGCCGGGGCCGGGGCGGGGACGGGCTCGGTGGTGGATCCGACGATCGGGTTCGACGACACGGAACGACCCTAACGAGCGGCACCGACACCGGCGAGGGGGTTCCCGCAGCCTGTGGAAAACCCGCCCCTCGCCGCCTCGGGTGAGCTCAGCGCCTGCGGAACAGCAGGTCGTGGACGACGTGCCCCTTGTCGAGGCCCTGCCCCTCGAACCGGGTCAGCGGCCGGTACCCGGGCCGGGGCGCGTAGCCGCCGTCGGCCTGGGTGTTCTCGAAGTCGGGGTGCGCGCTGAGCACTTCCAGCATCTGCTCCGCGTACGGCTCCCAGTCCGTGGCGCAGTGCAGCACGCCGCCGGGCTTGAGGCGGGGCGCGAGCAGCGTGAGGAAGTCGGGCTGGATCAGACGCCGCTTGTGGTGCCGCTTCTTGGGCCAGGGGTCCGGGAAGTACACCCGGCAGCCGTCGAGGGACTCGGGCGTGAGCATCTCGCGCAGCAGGATGATCGCGTCGCCGTTGGCGACCCGGACGTTCTCCAGGCCGTTGCGGTCGGCGAGCCCGAGCAGGTTGCCCTGGCCGGGGGTGTGGACGTCGACCGCGAGGATGCCGGTGCCGGGGTCGGCGGCGGCCATCTGCGCGGTGGCCTCGCCCATGCCGAAGCCGATCTCCATGACGACCGGCAGCCCGCCGAACATCTCGGTCAGGTCGAGCCGGCGCAGGCCGTCGATGTCGAACCCCCAGTCGGGCCACCGCTTCAGCATGGCCTCGGCCTGGCCCGCGGTGACGCGGCTGCGGCGCGGCTGGAAGCTGCGGATCCGCCGCTCGTAGTGCGAGCCGGCCGGGTCGGGCAGGGGCCCCTCGCCCGGCGCGAACATCCGGCTGCCGAGCCGGGCGGCGCGCTGGTCGGCCCGGATGCGGTCGTCGGGGGTGGTGTGCGGGTGGTTCTCTGGCTGCTCAGACACAATGCGCCGATTCTACGGCGCGCCGGGGCGTGCGGCGGGGGAGCCCGGGGGCGGTGGCGATGGCGGTGGCGGGGCGGCTCGGACCGGGCCCGGAGCCCACCGCCCGCTACAGCAGGGCCAGTGCCCGGTTCGCGACCTCGCGGCCGATCGGCAGGGAGGCCGTCGCCGCCGGGGACGGGGCGTTGAGCACGTGGACGGTGCGCACGGACTCGCGGATCAGGAAGTCGTCCACCAGGGTGCCGTCCTTGAGGACCGCCTGGGCCCGGACGCCCGGCTCGGCCCGCCGCAGGTCGCGCTCCTCGACGATCGGGAGCATCCGCCGGACCGCCTCGGTGAAGGCGCGCTTGGACAGGGAGCGGTGCAGCTCGCCCGCCCCGTAGCGCCAGTGCGCCCGGGCGATGGCCCAGCTGCCCGGCCAGGCGAGGGTGCCGGCGAGCTCGCGGGGGCGGACCACCGACCAGCCGTAGCCCTCGCGGGCGAGGGCCGGGACCGCGTTCGGCCCGACGTGGACGCCGCCGTCGATGCCCCGGGTGAGGTGCACCCCGAGGAAGGGGAAGGCCGGATCGGGCACCGGGTAGACCAGGCCGCGCACCAGGGAGGGGTCGGTCAGCTCGTAGTACTCGCCGCGGAAGGGCACGATCCGCATCTCCGGGTCGTCGCCCGCGAGCCGCGCCACCCGGTCGCAGTGCAGTCCCGCGCAGTTGACCAGGACCCGCCCGCGCACGACGCGCCCGGCGGCCGTGCGCACGGCCACGCCCCAGGGGCGCCGGTCGACGGCCGTGACCGCCGACCCGTAGAGGATCCGCGCCCCGGACGCCTCGGCCAGCTTCGCCGCCACCGCCCCGTAGTCGACGATGCCGGTCGTGCCGACGTGGATCGCGGCCACGCCCCGCACCCGGGGCTCGTACTCGCTGATCTGCGCCGGGCCCAGCTCGCGGACCGGGATCCCGTTCTCCCTGCCGCGCTGGACGAGCGCGTGCAGCCGGGGCAGCTCCTCGCGGTCGGTGGCGACGATCAGCTTGCCGGTGACCTGGTGGGGGATGCCGTACTCGGTGCAGAACTTGACCATCTCGGCCGCGCCCTCGACCGCGAACCTGGCCTTGAGGGAGCCCGGCCGGTAGTAGATGCCGCTGTGGATCACGCCGCTGTTGCGCCCGGTCTGGTGGCGGGCCGGGCCGGGCTCCTTCTCCAGGACGGTGACCCGGGTGCCCGGCGCGGCGCGCGTGATCGCGTACGCCGTCGACAGACCGACGATCCCGCCGCCGATCACCAGCACGTCACAGTCGTAGTCATAGCGGACAGACACCAGCGCCACCTCCCACCCCTGATAGTGCACTGGCCCACTGACAATCCCGCTAAACCGTTCCTGTCTGGGACGCGCGTCACGCCGGTGCCACGAGGAGGGGGCGGGCCCGCTCCCGGAGCTCCATGACGCGGGGCTCGTCCCCGTACGGTTCGAGGAGGGTCAGCAGGTCCCGTACGTACTCGGTGGTGCGGGCGGAGGAGATGCGTCCGGCGACCTCCACCGCGCGGGTGCCGGCGGCGCAGGCCGCGTCCAGGTTGCCCGACTCCAGCTCGGCCACCGCCGACACCACGAGCCGCAGCCCGTGCGAGCGCACGAACTCCTCGGTGGGGCGGGACAGGGCCTGCTCGGTGAAGCGGCGCACCTGGCGGGGCAGCTTCAGGTCCCGGTAGCACTCGGCGGCGTCGGCGCAGAACCGGTCGTACGAGTAGAAGCCCAGCCACGTCGGGTCGGCGTCGCCCTCCCGGGAGCGCTCCAGCCAGCCCTCGGCGGCCTTCAGCGCGGCGGCGGCGGCCGCCCCGTCGTTCGCCTTGGCGTGCGCCCGGGCCTCGACGAGCCGGAAGAACGACATGGTGCGGGCGGTGGCGAGGCCCCGGTTGCGCTCCAGCGCCGCCTGGGCCAGGTCGACGCCCTCGTCGGCGAAGCCGCGGTAGGTCGCCTGGAGCGACATGGAGGCCAGGACGTATCCCCCGAGGGGGACGTCGGCCGCCGCGCGGGCGAGCCGCAGCGCCTGGATGTAGTAGCGCTGGGCGGCCTCCTGCTGGCCGGTGTCGAAGGCCATCCAGCCGGCCAGCCGGGTCAGCTCGGCGGTCGCGCCGAACAGGGCGCGCCCCACCTCGTCCGAGTAGGAGCCGAGGAGCAGGGGCGCCGCGTCCACCCTCAGGCATTCGGGCACCATGGAGGAACGCCAGTCGCCGCCGCCGTACTTGGAGTCCCAGCGGCGCGCGTCCTCGGCGGCCTCGCGGAGCTTGGCGACGTCGCTGTGGCCCACCCGGGTGTGGTCGCCGGGCTCGCCCTGCGCCCGCGGGCGCACCGCCTGGCGTTCCACCGACGGGTCGGCGGGCGTGATCAGCCAGCGTGAGGCGGGCGTGGCGTACGCGCTGACGGCGAAGGAGCCGGCGAGCGACTGCCAGATCCCGCCGCCGCCCCGGCGGCCGGCGAGATCCAGCCGGTACAGCTCGGTGGCCGAGCGGACCGCCTCGCCGACGTCGCGCGGGAAGGCGAGGCCGACCTCGGGCGCCGGGTCGGCGTCGGCGAGCCCGATCTCGTGCAGCGGCACGGGCCGGCCCAGCTTCTGGCCGATCGCGGCCGCGATCAGGTGCGGGGCGGCGCCCTGCGGCACCATGCCCTTGGACACCCACCGGGCCACCGACGTCTTGTCGTAACGAAGCGTCAGGCCCCGCTGCGCACCGAGATCGTTGACGCGCCGGGCGAGCCCGGCATTGCTGATTCCCGCGAGGGCGAGAACCGTGCCGAGCTTTTCGTTCGGCCCGCGTTGCTCCCTGGACATGACGCCACCCCTCGACACGACACCCAGACGGCCGCCACGACGCCGGGCATAGGCGTGCGGCATTCGTAAACACAGCGTAGTTCGCCGCATCCCTACCGTTAAGGGGCGGTGTTCCGTATGGCGAGATTGTTGTGTGATGGGCTGAGCGGTCCGGCCGTGGGTGCCGGCCGTGCTCCCGTCGTGTGGCCGTGCGCCCGCTCGTGCGCTCTCGCCGGTCCCCTGGGGGAGCGCTTCCATGAGTGCTGCGTGGGTCGGCCCACTTGGCCGAGGACCGTTGTCCGGGTCGGGTGGGCTGGGGGACACCGCTGCCCCATTCCCCGCGGGCGGCGGACGGCTCCGGGAGGCGACCGCCTCCCGGACTGCCGCGAGCTCCCGCCGCGCCGGGAGCCCTCCCCAGGGGGCGTTCCCGATCCGTTCTCGGGCCTCGGCCGAGTCGAGAATGGCCGAAACCAGACGGTCGTCCACCGGTCGTCGGGTGGCGTTCGGGCCGGGCACAACTGGCCCATGCCAGGGGCGCATTCGCCCCCTCGCGATGCCTCGTGCGCGCCGTCGGCATGGCAGCATGTCCTCCACTCGACCTTTGTGGAGGCGGCGATGCGGTGGCTGGTGGGCTGGAGCAGTGTCGCCGCGCGGTTCGGCGCCCCGCCCGGCTCCGCCGGGACCGTCGGCGACCCCGCCGAAGGGCGCACGGTCCACCCGGTGGGCGCGCAACTCCTGTGGGGCGACCCCGATCCGCTGTGGGCGGTCGGCGACTGGCGGCCCGACGAGGTGCGCCTGGTGAGCGTCGACGAACACACCCGCCTCGCCGTGCTCGGCTGCTGCGCGGCGAGCGACGCCGAACTGCGGCGCGGACTGCTCACCGCGCGTGGGGGCGCACTGCGGCACCTGACCGCGTGGGCGGGTGGTTACACCGCCGTCGTCAAGGTCGGCCGCCGCATCACCGTCACCGGTGACCTCGCGGGCGCCCGGCCGGTCTTCCACACCCCCTGGGCGGGCGGCACGGCGTACGGCACGGCGGCGCTGCCGCTCGCCGACCTCACCGAGGCCCAGCTCGACATCGGACACCTGGCGGCGCTGCTCGCCTGCCCCGAGACCCCCGAGGCGCTGCGCGACTCCACCCCGTACGAAGGGGTCCGCCGGGTGCCGCCCGGGCACGCGCTGATCCTGCGCGAGGGCTCGCGCGAGATCACCGGCTACGACCCGGTCGCCTCCCTCGCCGTGGCTGCGCCCGAGGCCGACCCCCGGCAGGCCGTGGAGGGCGTGCGGGACGCCCTGGTCGAGGCCGTGCGGGCCCGGCTCACCGCGCCCCGGCACGCCCCCGAGGCGCCGCTCCCCGACCCCGGGCCGGTGCCCGGGATGGGGCCCGCCGACCGGCGCGCGGCCCGCGGCGGCGGTCCCGCCCCCGGCATCGGCGCCGACCTGTCCGGCGGCAGCGCCTCCGGCACCCTCGCACTGCTCGCGGCCGGGCTCCCGGGCGTCCCCGGCACCGTCCTCGGGCACGGCACCGGCGCGGGCGAGCGCCTGCTCGCCGTCACCTTCAACGACCTGGCCGGCGCGGGCAGCCGGGAAGAGCTCGCCCGCGCGGGGGAGATCGCGGCCAACCCGCGACTGCACCACGTGGTCGTCGCGGCCGGCGAGGAGGCCCTGCCGTACGCGGAACTCGACGGGCCGCTCACCGACGAACCGGGCCCCTCCCTCGTGTCGGCCGACCGGCACCGCAGGCGGCTCGCGGGCGGCAGCGCCGACCACTTCACCGGCTTCGGCGCCCGCCAGGTCCTGGACGCCCACCCGGCGCGCCTCGCCGACCTGCTGATGGACCGCCGGCGCCGCTCCCTGGTGCGCCCGGTGACGGCGCTCGCCAAGGCGACCGGCCCCTCGGCGGGGGCCCTCCTCGTCCCGCTCCAGGTGTACCGGGCGGCGCGCCGGCTCGCCCGTACGCCCTACCGCACCGGCCTGGAGGCCGCCGCCACCCGCGTCCTGGAGGCCAACCAGGCGCCCAACGGGGCCTACGGCCCCCTGGAGGCGTCGCTCTCCGCCCTCGCCTGGTCCCGGCCGGGCCCCGCCGCGCGCTGGCTGACGGGTGAGGCACTGGCCGAAGTATCGGTTCGCCTGAACCGGGCGGCGACCCTGCCGGCCTCCGTCCAGCGCCCCGGCGAGGCCCGCGCCCGCGCCGCCCTCGCCCGTGCGGCGGCCGACCACCGCGTCCTCGAACAGGCCGCCGAGATCCGCAGCCAGCGCCTGCACGCCCCCTTCCTGGACAACCAGGTCGTACGGGCCTGCCGCGACCTGCCCGAATCGCTGCGGGTCCAGCCCGACGCCCGCGCCACGATCCTCCGCACCGTCCTCGCCGGCGCCGGCATCCGCGAGCTCCCGACCGGCTGGGGCGCGTCCCACTCGGCGGTCCCCGCCGCCACCACCCGCACCGGCCTGCGCGCCGCGCTCCCGCACCTGATCGCCCTCTTCGACGCCCCGCTCCTCGCCGACGCGGGCCTGATCGAGGCCCGCGTCGTCCGCCACGCCCTGCGCGCCGCCGCCGACGGCGAACAGATCCCCCTCGACGGCCTCGCCGACCTCGTCTCCACCGAACTCTGGCTCCGCCGCCTCCTGGCCCGCCGAGGCTCCTGCTGGACCGGCACCGCGGCCCCCCGCCACCGGGCGGTGCCGGGCCCCCTGATCCCCTCGGCGCGGTCCCTGCCGGCGTGAGAGGTGCCTGCCGGCGTGAGCGGCGCGGGCGGTGCGGGCGGCGCGGGGCGTACGGGCGGCGCGGGCGGTGCGGGGCGTGCGGGCGATGCAGGCGTGCGGGCGGTGTGAGCGGCGCGGGGTGTGCGAGCGGCGCGGGGCGTGCGGGAGGTGCGGGGCGTGCGGGAGGTGCAGGCGGCGCGGGCGGGACGCGCGCCGCCGCGATCACCTCGGGCCGCTCCTCGCACCGGCGCGTGCCGACCGCGCCCCCGCGCCCCTCTCCGGGGAAACCCCGAGGCGCCCCACACCCCCAGCCGCGACAATGTTCCGGTGCGGTATCTCATCCTCGGCACCACCGACGCCCTCGACGCCCACGGCGCCCCGCTCCCCCTCGGCGGGGCCCGGCTGCGGGCGCTGCTCGCCGCGCTCGCGTGGCGCGGGGGGCGGGTGGTGTCCGTCGGGGAGCTCGTCGACGACGTGTACGGGGACGAGCCGCCGCACGACGCGCCGGCCGCGCTCCAGGCCCTCGTCGGACGCCTGCGCCGGGTGCTCGGGAAGGACGCCGTCGCCTCCGGGCCCGGCGGGTACCGGCTGGTCGCCGGGGCCGAGGACATCGACCTGTACGTGTTCGAGCGGCACGTGCGGGACGCCACCGCCCGGCTCGACGCGGGGGACGCCGGCGCCGCCGCCGCGCTCCTGCGCACCGCCCTCGCCCTCTTCCGCGGCCCCGCCCTCGCCGACCTCCCCGCGCAGGCGGGCGTGCGCCCCGAGGCGCAGCGGCTCGCCGCGCTCCGGCAGCGCGTCGAGGCCGACCTGCGGCGCGGTGCCACCACGGGGCTCGTCCCGGAGCTGACCGAGCTCACCGCCACGTACCCCTACGACGAGACCTTCCACGCCCAGCGCATCCGCGCCCTGCGCGCCGAGGGCCGCCCGGCCGACGCGCTCGCCGCGTACGAGGAGGCCCGCCGCACCCTCGCGGACGGGCTCGGCACCGACCCGGGCCCGGAGCTCACCGCCCTGCACGCCGAACTCCTCACCGGGGAGGCGCCCCCACCGCCCCGGCCGGCCGCCGCCCCGGCCGCCGAGCCCGGCAACATCCGGCCCCGGCTCACCTCCTTCGTCGGCCGCGAGCCCGAACTCGCCGCGCTCCGCGCCGAGCTCGACCGCTCCCGGCTCGTCACCCTCACCGGACCCGGCGGCTCCGGGAAGACCCGTCTCGCCGAGGAGGCCGCCCTCCAGACCGTCGGCCCCGCCGCGTGGAGCGCCGAGCTCGCCCCGCTCGACGACCCCGGGGCCGTGCCGGGCGCCGTCCTCTCCGCCCTCCGCCTGCGCGAGACCAAGCTGATCGCCCGCGACGGCCAGCCCGTCCACGACGACCCCACCGCCCAGCTCGTCGAGCACCTGGCGCACCGCCCGCTCCTCCTCGTCCTCGACAACTGCGAGCACGTCATCGGCGCCGCCGCCGCCCTCGCCGAGACCCTCCTCACCCACTGCCCCCGGCTGCGCATCCTCGCCACCAGCCGCGAACCCCTCGGCGTCCCCGGCGAGTCGGTCCGCCCCGTCGAGCCGCTCCCGCCGCACCCCGCCCACCGGCTGTTCGCCGAACGCGCCCGCGCGGTGCGGCCCGGGTTCCGCGTGGCGGACGATCTCGCGGCCGTCGACGAGATCTGCCGCCGCCTCGACGGCCTCCCCCTCGCCATCGAGCTCGCCGCCGCCCGGCTGCGGCTGCTCACCCCGCGCCAGATAGCCGACCGACTCGACGACCGCTTCCTCCTCCTCACCTCCGGCTCCCGCACCGTGCTGCCCCGCCAGCAGACGCTGCGGGCCGTCGTCGACTGGTCCTGGGAGCTGCTCGACGCCCAGGAGCGCGCCCTGCTGCGCCAGGCCTCGGTCTTCGCCGGCGGCTGGGACCTGGCCGCCGCCGAGGCGCTGGACCCGGACGCCTCCGCCGACACCCTCTCCGTGCTCGGCGCCCTGGTGGAGAAGTCGCTGGTCGTCGCCACCCCCACGGACGACGGCGAGATGCGCTACCGCTTTCTGGAGACCATCCACGAGTACGCGGTGGAGCGCGCCGCCGAGACCCCGGAGCTCCTCGCCGCCGCCGAGGCCGCGCACACCGCCCACTTCACGGCCCTCGCCGAGACCGCCGAACCCCTGCTGCGGTCGGGGGAGCAGCTGCCCTGGATCACCCGGATCGAGCGCGACCTCGACAACATCCGGGCCGCCCTCCACCGCACCGCCGTGACGGCCCCCGACGAGGCCGCCGCCCACCGGCTGGTCTTCGCCATGGGCTGGTTCTGGTGGCTGCGCAACTACCGCCCCGAAGCCCTCGGCTGGGCCGAGCGGGCGCTCGCGCTGGGCGAGGACCCGGCGGAGCGGACGGACCCGCGCTTCTGGCCCCGGATGCGGCTGCGCCTGCTGCACTTCTTCCTCGGAGTGGAGAGCCAGGCCGTCGTCGACTTCCGGGAGGACCCGGAGGCCGCCGCGCTCGTCGCCCGCGTGCGGGCCGCGTTCGCCACCGACCCCGGGCCCGAGTCCGCCAGCTTCCCCGGGCTGCTGTGGCCGCTCACCGCGTACCTGACCGACCAACCCGTGGACGTCCGCGCCCTCCTCGACATCGGCGTCGCCAACGCGCGCCGTCACGGCGGGGAGTGGGAGATCGGCGTCAGCCTGATGTTCCGCGCCCACATGGCGGTCGACATGCCCGGCGGGATGGCCGGCGTCGACGCGGACCTCGCCGAGCTGCACGTCCTGTCCCGGAAGGTCGGCGACCGCTGGATGCGGGCCCAGGTGGCCGGCGCCGCCGGTGAGGCCAGCATCATGCGGGGCCGGCACGCGCAGGCCCGCGAGGCGTATCGGGAGGGGCTGGCCCTGGCCCGCGAGGTCGGCGCGCACGCCGAGACGCCGTTCCTCATAGCCCGGCTCGCGGAGCTCGACTTCCGCGAGGGCGACCAGGTGGCCGCCGCCCGGGGCCTCGACGAGGCGGAGGCCGAGGCCGAGCGCCTGCACACCGGCGACACCCGGACGTACGTCGGCCTCCTGCGCGCCTTCATCGCCCTGGACCAGGGGGACGTGCCGACCGCCCGCCGCCATGTGGAGAAGGCCGGGGCGCTGGCCGCGGGGGCCGGCCCGCCGCCGCACTTCCTGGCGGTCGTGGCCGGGCTCGCCGCCCGCATCGAGGCCCACGAGGGCGGCGGCCACGCCGCCGTCGGTTCCGCGGCGGCGGCGCTGCGCGGCGCCCGGGACGCGATGTGCTCCGAGTTCATCACCTCGGGCCTCGCCGAGGGCCTGGCCACCGCCCTGGCGCTGGCCGGCGAGAGCGCGGTGGCGGTACGGGTGCTGGGCGCCTGCGACGGGTGGCGTACGGAGACCCCGCGCGCCGTGGCCGAGCTGCGCGAGACCGAGGCCGTCATGGACCGGGCCCGCGCCGAGCTCGGCGACCGGGCCGCCGCGACCCTCCGCGCGTCGGGCCGGGGCCTCGGCATCGACGAGGTGCTGGCCCTGGTGGAGCCGTACGGGACGGGCACGGCCGAGTAGGTCCCGCCCCGAGGGGGGGGCTGGAGCCCGCCCCGGTCTCAGGAGCAGCTGATCTGCGACTGGGCCCAGTCCGCCACGGCCGCCCGGCCGAACGGCGTGTGCTCCTCGACCACCAGGCGGATCTGGCGACGGCCCGCGATGCCCACGTGCACCGGGACCGGCGCGTCACCGGGGCGGATCACCTCGGAGCGCCACAGGCGTTCGCCGTCCCCGTAGACGGCGAAGCGGACGCCGCCGACCTGCTTGAACGGCAGGGTGAGGTCGTCGATGCCGACGACCGCGTCATAGCTGGCGCACTGCCGGTTGAGGTCGATCAGCAGCGAGGACGGGGCGTGCACGCTGACGCCGTGCGCGTAGCGGGTGGCGTCCATGGAGAGGCCCGAGCGCTGCCACATCCAGCTGCTCTCGCTCAGGCTGACCTCCGGCTTGGTGCCGTCGCCGAAGATCCCGTACTCCAGCCGGCTGACCTGGTAGACGGCCGGGGGCACGGGCGGCGGGGGCGGCGACGGCTTCGCCGAGGCCGTCGGCGGGGTGGGCCGGGGCGTCGGCTTCGGCGTGGGAGTGGGCGTGGGGGTGGGCGTCGGCCGGGGGCTCGGCTTCGCCGTCTTCACCGGGGTCGGCTTCGGTGTGGGCTTGGGGGTGGGCTCGGGCGCGGGCGGCGCTGCCGGTCCGGGCGGGGGCGTCGGCTTCGGGGTCGGCCTGGGGGCGGGCGGCGCCGGTTCGACGGGGGCGATCACCGACGGCGTGGCCGTGGGCTGGGCCACCGGTTGCGGCTCGGACCCGGTCAGCGCCCAGACCAGACCGGCGGTCGCGGCGACGGCGGCGACCGCGGCGATGCCCGCCTTCGCGGGGATGCCGAGCCCCTCGGCGGCAGCGGCGGACGAGGCCCCGGCCGTACCGGTGGTGGCCCCCGCGCCGGCGCCGGTGGCCGCCGCCGCGGCCCCGGCCGCGCCCGCACCGGCCACGCCTCCGGCGACGACACCGGCGGCCTTGAGCGAGTACCCGGCGGCGAACCAGCCGATGACGGCGATCGGCAGCAGCGCGGGGATGCCCGCGTTCACGTGCGCCAGTTCACCGGCGGCCAGCCGGCACTTGGCGCACTCGTCGAGGTGCTTGCGCAGCCCCCGCTCGGCCCGCATCCGCAGCCCGCCGCGCGCGAACGCGCCGAGCCGGTCGGCGTAGCGGGCGCAGTCGCCGCCCGCGGTGAGCGACTGGCTGACGTGCGCCTGGAGATAGGCCTGCTTGAGTCCCTCGCGGGCCCGGCTGGCGAGCACGGCGGTCGCGTTGGCGGTCAGGCCGAAGAGTGGGGCGACCTCGCTGGGCGACTCCTCCTCGACCGTGGTGTGCCACAGCACCGCCTGCCAGCGTTCCGGCAGCGACCGGAACGCCTGCATGGCCATCGACTGTTCGGCCTCGTGCATGGCGAGGACGTCGGCGCCGAGATCCAGGCCCGCTCCGAAGGGGGCGACGGGGTCGGCGGCCTCGGAGCCGTGGGCGGCCTCGGTGGCGAACACCGCGAAGTCCTCGACGAGGTGCTCGCGCCGCTGCGTCTTCGTCCAGGTCGCAGCGACCCGTCGGACGGCGGTCAGCAGGTAGGCGCGCACGGCCTGTTCGGGCCCGGCCCCGCCGCGTACCGCCTGAAGGGTGCGGGCGAAGACCTCGGCGGTCAGGTCGTCGGCGGTGTGCGCGTCCCGGCAGCAGGTCCTGGCGTAGCGGCGCACGGCCTCGGAGTGGCGCCGGAACAGCTCCTCGTACGCGGTGTCGTCGCCGTCCCGCATGAGCTGGACGAGCTCGGAGTCGGAGGGCGGCAGGTCGTGCGGCGGCAGTACGGAGTCCTGCTCGTCGGCCGTGGACGGGGCACCCGTACCGGGGTGGACGCCGCCCTCGCGCTGCTGCGGCACGCTCGGTTCGGGGACCGGCCCGGCGGTGGAGCCGGCGCCCGCGCCCGAGGGGCCCGCACCGGCCGGGGCGCCGATCGATCTGCCCTGGCTGGGCACCTGAGCGGAGGACGGGCCTCCGGTCTCCGTGGTGCCACCGGCGCCCGGCGTCTCGTCCCGACTGTCACCGCTCATCGCGGAAGCCCCCGTTTGCACGCTCGGACCCGAACTCCGGTCAAGCCTGCCACAGAGCGCGGGCACGCCGAACCCCCGCGTCCACTTACCACTCGTCCGGGGCGACTTCCCGGCCCCGGGCGTAACCGCTCACCCGTTCGGGTGAGGGTCGGAGGTCACCCGGACCGCCGACCCGTCACCCCGGTGTTCGACGCGGAGCGTGCCCAGCGAGGGCGCGTGCCTACCGCGAACGCAGGCCCTCCAGAAGGATGTCGAGCAGCCGCGACGAGGCCGCCGCCTGCTGCGCCGCGTCCGGCAGCGCGGGCGCCGCGGTGGCTATGACCAACAGCACGTCGGACACCGTCACGTCCGGCCGCAGCTCGCCCGCCTCACGCGCCCGGCCCACCAGCCGGCCCACGACCTCCAGGAGCTCCGCGGCCCCCGCGTCGTCCAGCTCGGCCGGCACCGCGCGCGGCACGGCCACCCGCTGCTCGGCGAGGTCCCCGTACCCGTTCACCGCGGGAGCGCCGGGCGCCACGGAGACCCGCTGCGCCGGAACCCGCGCCGCGTCCTCCGGCGCACCCACAGGAAGCAGCACGTCGTCCACGCCCACCCGCAGCACCTGCGGCGGCAGCAGCCGGCCGGCGCCCGAGGCGACCGAGGTCCGCAGGAACCGGGAGAGCGCCGACCACGGCTCGTCCTCCTGGCCGAGAGCGGTCCGCGCCTGCTCGGTGAGCCGCGCGGTCTCCTCCTCGGCTATCCGCCTGACCAGCACGTCCTTGCTCGGGAAGCGCCGGTAGACCGTGCCGACCCCGACCCGGGCGCGGCGCGCCACGTCCTCCATCGGAGCCCCGTAGCCCAGCTCGCCGAAGACCTCGCGCGCGGCCCGCAGGACGTGCTCCAGATTGCGCTGCGCGTCCACCCGGAGCGGCGCCGACCGCCCGTTCGGCGCGCCCTGCGCCGTACGGAGCTGTCCATACGAATCCTGAATATGCATAAGCGTTCCCCCGCTCATGATGTCTCCCCCCGGAGACTCCCCGCCCTGACACGGAGCTGCGACCGCATCGCGCCCGTGGTCCACGCACGGCGATCCGACACTCCGACGAGGTACGAACATAGTTGAGTCCGGGTCAATTCAGAAGGGGCAGTTCCGTACGGTGCGCCCCCCGATCGGAGCAAGGACCGGAACCCTCCCGATTCCGACCCCACGGCCCACCGGCCTCCCCCACCCTGACCTGCGAAGTTCACCACCGGCCCGGCCCTTTCGCCACCCCACGCCTCCGCCCCGCTCCGGTCACACAATTTGCCGGGCCTGTGGACAAACCCCGAACGGCGTTGCGTCATGGGACAGTGACCGAACCTGTGCGCATTCTCGTTGTCGGCGGTGGCTACGTCGGGATGTACACCGCGCTGCGCCTCCAGCGGCAGCTCAAGGCCGAGCTCAGAAGCCGCACGGCCGAGATCGTCGTGGTCACGCCCGAGCCGTACATGACGTACCAGCCGTTCCTCCCCGAGGCCGCCGCGGGCTCCATCTCCCCGCGCCACGTCGTCGTCCCGCTCCGCCGGGTCCTCGACCGCTGCCGGATCATCATCGGCGAGGTCCACACCGTCGACCACGCCAAGCGCACGGTCACCCTCTCCACCCTCGCCACCGACGAGGAAGGCACCGGGAACGTCCACCTCGGCTACGACGAACTCGTCATCGCCCCCGGCTCCGTCTCCCGCACCCTGCCGATCCCCGGCCTCGCCGACCACGCCATCGGCTTCAAGACCGTGGAGGAGGCCATCGGCCTGCGCAACCACGTCATCGAGCAGATGGACATCGCCTCCTCCACCCGCGACCCCGCGATCCGCGACGCCGCCCTCACCTTCGTCTTCGTCGGCGGCGGCTACGCGGGCGTCGAGGCCCTCGCCGAGCTGGAGGACATGGCCCGCTACACCGCGCGGTACTACCACAACATCAAGCCCGAGGACCTGCGCTGGGTGCTCGTCGAGGCATCCGAACGGATCCTCCCCGAGGTCGGCGAGGAGATGGGCCGCTACGCCGTCCGCGAGCTCCGCGCCCGCAACATCGACGTCCGCCTCGGCACCCGCCTCGACTCCTGCGTGGACCGCGTCGCCGTCCTCAGCGACGGCACCCGCCTGCCCACCCGTACGGTCGTGTGGACCGCCGGCGTCAAACCCGCACCGCTCGTCGCCGCCACCGACCTGCCCCGCAACGAACGCGGACGGCTCCGCTGCACCGCCCGGCTCACCGTCGAGGGCGTCGAACACGCCTGGGCCGCCGGGGACGCCGCCGCCGTCCCCGACGTCACCGCCGCAGAACCCGGACGCGAATGCGCCCCCAACGCCCAGCACGCCGTCCGCCAGACGAAGGTGCTCGCCGAGAACATCGCCGCCTCCCTGCGCGGCACACCGCTCAAGGAATACGCACACAAGTACGCCGGCTCCGTAGCCTCGCTCGGCCTCCACAAAGGAGTCGCCCACGTCTACGGGCGCAAGCTCAAGGGCTACCCGGCCTGGTTCATGCACCGCGCCTACCACCTCAGCCGGGTCCCCACGTTCAACCGCAAGGCCCGCGTCCTGGCCGAATGGACCCTCTCCGGCCTCTTCAAACGCGAGATCGTCTCCCTCGGCTCGCTGGAACACCCGCGCGCCGAATTCGAACTCGCCGCCGCACCCCCGCCCGCGCCCAAGCCGTCCGGCGAGGACGAGCCCTCGGGCTGACATCACTGTCAGTGCACTCGTCCACACTGGACGTGTGACCATAGGTGGGCTCACACCTGCACAGAGTGACTCTGCACGGCAACGACACCACGAGGCATACAGATCCGTGAACTTCACCCGTTGGAGCGCCCGGCTCCCCGGTACGCAGCGCCGCGCGGCGCGGGGGACCGAAGGCTCCGTGCCCGCGGCCCGCGGTGAGTACGGGCAGCAGATGGAGCATCCCGCCGCAGAGGCGACGGACGCCGCAGACGCCGCCGAGCCCGCCGAAACCGCCCAGGTCCCAGCCCTGGAGGACTTCACCGTCCGCGAGATCGTCGGCCGCCTCCCCGGCCTCGTCGCGCTCGTGTACGGCCCGGAGCACCGCATCGCGTACGTCAACGACGCGTACGCCGCCGCCTTCGGCCCCCGCCGTGCCGGCGCCACCGTCGCCGACACCTGCCCCGAGGCGGAGGAGCTCGGCCTGCTCCCCCTCATGGACCAGGTCCTGCGCAGCGGCAAGCCCCGCACCGTCAAGTCCCGCCGCACCCACGACGGCGGCTCCTACACCGTCACCTGCCTGCCCGTCGAGAGCCCGCGGCTCCCCGACGGCGGCGTCCTCGTCCACGCCGCCGACGTCACCGACCACGCCGAGGCCGCCGAACGGCTCCGCGCCAGCGAGCGCCGCCACCGCGAGACCGCCGTCACCCTCCAGCGCTCCCTGCTCCCCCAGGAGCTGGAACAACCCGACGACCTGCGCATCGCCGCCACCTACCAGCCCGGCGTAGCCGACGCCGCCGTCGGCGGCGACTGGTACGACGTCATCACCCTCGGCGCCGGCCGCACCGCCCTCGTCATCGGCGACGTCATGGGCCGCGGCGTCCGCGCCGCCGCCGTCATGGGCCAGCTCCGCACCGCCGTCCGCGCCTACGCCCGCCTCGACCTGCCCCCGCACGAGGTGCTCCAGCTGCTCGACGGCCTCGCCGCCGAGATCGACGCCAGCCAGATCGCCACCTGCGTCTACGCCGTCCACGACCCCAACGAGGGCCGGCTCGTCTACGCCTCCGCGGGCCACCTCCCGATCCTCGTCCGCGACGAGGACGGCACCGTCCGCAGCGCCGAGGACCCCACCGGACCCCCGCTCGGCACCGGCGGCTGGCTCCACACCTCCGGCACCATCGCCCTGCCGCCCGGCTCCACCGCCGTCCTCTACACTGACGGCCTGGTCGAACGGCGCCGCGAGGACATCGACGAGGGCGTCGCCGCCCTGGAGCGCGCCCTCTCCGGCGCCACCGGCACCCCGCAGGTCGTCTGCGACCGCCTGCTCCGCGCCCTCGGCGTCACCGCCGAGCACGACGACGACGTCGCCGTCCTCGTCGTCCAGCACCCCGCCCGCCGCGGCGCCGACGCCGAGCTCTTCCACAACGCGGCCCTGGAGCTGCTCGGCGGCGTGGAGGCCGCGCCCCGCGCGCGTGCCTTCGCCTCCGGGGTGCTCGCCAGCTGGCGCTTCCCGGTGGAGCTGTGCGACCTCGGCGTCCTCGCCACCAGCGAGCTGGTGGCGAACTCCCTCCAGCACGGCACCCCGCCCATGCGCCTGCGGCTCCGCCGCACCGACCGGCGCCTGATCATCGAGGTCACCGACGGCGACGACCACCTCCCGCGCCGCCGCAGGGCGGAAACGGAGGACGAGGCGGGTCGCGGGATTTCCATCATCGCGACGATCGCCTCGTCCTGGGGGAGCCGCCGCACTCCGGGCGGCGGTAAAGCGGTGTGGTGCGAGTTCGCCCTGCCGAACCCGCCCTCCTAGAAGAGGGTCAGGCGGACGTGGTCTCCTTCGCGGGCTGGTGGCGCGCCACCACCCGCGAGGGCTTCGCCGCCAGCGACGGCTGGTTCTGCACCGGCGTGAGCTGCTTGCCGAGCCGGACCGCCAGGAACGTGATCCCGAGCGAGAACAGCACGAAGGTCACGATGTACGGCCCGTGCAGCGCGGCCCCCATGGGCCCGCCCACGGCCGGACCGACCGCCAGCGCGAGCTGCTTCACCAGGGCGAAGGCCGAGTTGTACGTACCGACCATCGACTCCGGCGCCAGATCGGCCACCAGCGGCGCCACGGTCGGCGACAGCATCGCCTCACCGAGCCCGAACAGGGCGTACGTGGAGATGAACGCCGCCGTCGCCATCGCCTGGCTGCCGTGGCCCAGGCCCGCGTACCCGGCGAACAGCCACGCCACGGTCCAGATCAGACCGACCGCCGCGATGACCCGGGTCCGCTTGCGGCGCTCGACGAACTTCAGCACCAGGAACTGGGCGGCCACGATGACGGCCGTGTTTGCGGCCAGCGCGATGCCCAGCGTCGACGGCGCGATGCCGGCGGCCTCGGTGCCGTACGCCGCGAGGCCCGACTCGAACTGTCCGTAGCAGGCGAAGAAGAGCACGAAGCCCAGCACGCACAGCTGCACCATCGCCTTGTGCTGGAGCAGCGCCCGGATCCCGCCGCCCTTCTCCGCGGCCGGTCGCGCACCGGGGAGCGTGGCCGAACCCGGCATCCGCACGGTCAGCACGATCGCGCCGAGGACCAGGAACATCACCGACTCGATGGAGAACAGCAGCAGGAAGCTGCCGGGCCGGCTCGTGTCGACCAGCTGGCCGCCGATCAGACCACCGACGCCCAGACCCAGGTTCTGCAGGAAGAACTGCATGGCGAAGGAGCGCGTACGGGTCTCCGGCGTCGAGCACCAGACGATCATCGTCGCGAGCGCCGGCTGCATCACGGCCGTACCGGCACCCAGCAGCGCGGCGGCCCCCACGGCCGCCGGCACGGACGAGGCGAGACCCATCCCGAGCGCACCGACCGCGGCGAGCACCGAGGCCACGAGCAGCACCGGCACGGGCCCGCGCCGGTCGATGGCGCGCCCGCTGAAGGGGAGGACCACGAGGGCGGCCATGGCGAAGACGGCCAGCACGACACCCGCCGTGGCCGCGCCCAGATCCCGCACCTGAGCGACGTACACATAGAGGTACGGCACGGTGAAGCCGAGTCCGAACGCGCTCAGCGCGCTACCTGCCTGAATCCGGCGCATCGCCGCGCCCATCGCCTTGGTCACACTCACCCACTTCAGTCGCGGGTTCAGGTCTGTAGCTCTGAACCCTGAAGACTTCAACACTAAAATTAGATCCTTAACAATACACATAGAAGGACTTCAACGCCAACGAGCCGCGTGGGATACTCCCCGCATGTCCGACACCCCCGAGCAGTCCGGCCCGCGGCCACCGCAGGAGCCGACCCTCGACGAGCAGATCGCCGCCTACCAGCGCGAGTTCCGCGACCTCGACCCCCAGGTCGAGGTGGTGGTCTCCGCCCTGGGCCGGCTGAACCGGCGCATGAACGTGGCGTACGGCCGCCAGGTCGCCGACCTCGGCATCAGCAACGCGGAGTGGGAGGTCCTCAAGACCCTCGTCCTCTCCGGCGCCCCGTACCGCCTCGGCCCCGGCGAGCTCGCCAAGCGCCTCGGCCTCACTCCGGCCGCGATGACCCACCGCATCGACCGTATGGCGGGCGAGGGCCTGGTCACCCGCGACCGCGACGAGACGAACCGGGTGCGCGTGATCGTCGAGCTGACCGACGAGGGCCGCCAGAAGTGGCTGGAGGCGATGCGCATGGCGACGGACTTCGAGGAGGAGCTCCTCCAGGACCTGTCGGCCGAGGAGCGCGGCGCCCTGGGCGAGATGCTGATCCGCCTGCTCCGCCGCGTGGAGCTGACCCAGCCGGACGCCGGCGGGCGGCTGACGGACCTCGACTGAGGGTTGACGTGTCTCCAGGAGACGCGTAGTGTTCTCCGAGTTGTCACGGAGCCGGACGGTTCCGGGGCAGCCATCCCGCCGCGAAAGCGGCAACCTCAACTCCGTACGATCTCCCATCCGGGACGAATTTCGGCATGCCGAAATTCATTTCGAAAGACTCGATTATGAGTCGCCGGGAAAATCCGCTAGAGTTTGAGACGTCGGAACGGCCCAACAGCCGGAAAGACAAAATCCCGCCGACTGGGAATCAGGCCCGAAAGGATCTGATAGAGTCGGAAACGCAAGAACGAAGGAAGCGCCCGGAGGAAAGCCCGAGAGGGTAAGTACAAAGGAAGCGTCCGCACCTTGAGAACTC